>ONXE01000079.1 GCA_900321775.1 uncultured Bacteroidales bacterium | reverse complement strand
GAGCCGCGCTCGTTGTACTGTTTCTCGTAATCGTTGAGCATCTCTGTCTTGGCGCGTTCCAGTTCGTCGGCAGTGAAGCCGTAACGGCGCATTTTCTCAATCTGCTCCACGAGCAGGTTGAACGCCGCTTTCTCCTGACCCTCTTTGGCTGTGACGGTGGTGTAGTATCCGTCGCGGGTAGGCACAAGGTCGGTGTAAGCCATGACGCCACCCATGATAGGTGCGTCCGGCTTCATGGTTATCTCTTGCAAGCGCTCGTTCATGATGATGTAAACGAGATTGTCGAGTACCTGCTTGCGGAAATAGCCTTCCGGCGTGTTTTTTACCATGGTCGGCATCGGTTGATGCTTGTATATCATACGAATGAGGCTACTCTGTGCTTCGGGGTCGGTAACGATAGCCACAATAGGCTCGGTGTTGTCACCAATGCCGTAGTAGGGACGCTCGCCGCTGTTGGAACGCGCCGGAACATCTTTCCATAGTTCCTTGATCTTGGCTTCAATCTGATCCACATCGATGTCACCTACGACGATGATAGCCTGCAGGTCGGGTCCATACCATTTGTGGTAGTAGGCGCGGATGGCGTCGTAGCTGAAGTTGTTGATAACAGCGGTGTCGCCAATGACGTCGCGGATAGCATATTGCGTGCCCGGGTACATCAGTTCGTTGCTGCGCTTCCACATACGGCGGGCAGCAGTACGGCCTGTACGCCATTCCTCGCGGATAACGCCACGCTCGGCGTCAATCTCCTCGGGCAGGAGGCTTACTGCGCAACTCCAGTCATGCATCACCAGTAGGGCGCTATCGATAATTCCTTCGCGATACGTAGGCACGTCGCTAAGACGATAAACGGTCTTATCCAAGGATGTGTAGGCGTTGATGTTTCCGCCAAAGTTGACACCGATAGACTCGAAATAGTTGATGATTCCCTTGCCTTCGAAATGCTGCGTACCGTTGAAGCACATATGCTCCAGGAAGTGAGCAAGGCCGTTTTGGTCGTCCTCTTCGAGGATAGCACCTACAGCCTGTGCAATATGGAACTCGCAGCGCTGTTTGGGCATCTCGTTGTGGCGGATGTAATACGTAAGACCATTGTCCAGATGTCCCACGCGAACTGCGCTATCGTTGGGCAGTTGCGGGAATTGTACGTTCTGTTGTTGTGCCTGTGCGGCTACTACCAGCGCGCAAAGAAGCGTGCAAAAGATAAACTTCTTCATAGCTTTAATTACGTTGTTATTATGCTTGTTTGTCGTCTTGTTCGGGGTGCTCGGTGTCCGGTTCGGACGGCGAGTCAGAATTCTGAGCCTGCTGTTCGGCCTCGTAAAGGGCTTTGGCTTCGGCCAGGATTTGCTCGTCGGACTTCTCCGCCTCCTTGTTTTGGTTGTCGGCGATGATCTCGTCACCGCGGCTCTTCCACTGACGCGGACCGAGGATAGCCTCTACATCTTCATGCGTGATGACCTCTTTCTCGATGAGCAGGTCGGCCATGGCGTGGTGTTGCGCCTCGTGCTCCTTGAGGATTTTCTTGGCGCGCTCCATTTGCTCGGCTATCATCCTGCGCACTTCTTCGTCGATGATTTGCGCCGTGTGCTCAGAATACGGGTTGTTGATGGAATACTGCTGCTGACCGGTCGAGTCGTAGTAGCAGATATTCTTCAGGCGGTCACTCATACCATAATAAGCCACCATGGCGTAGGCCTGTTTGTTGACCTTCTCCAGATCGTTGAGCGCGCCGGTGCTGGTTTGGCTGAGGAAGAGTTCCTCTGCGGCGCGTCCACCGAGGGTAGCGCACATCTCGTCGAGCATAAACTCCTGTTTGACGAGTTGTCGTTCTTCCGGCAGATACCATGCAGCGCCGAGAGCCATTCCTCGGGGCACGATGGTCACTTTGACCAGGGGGTTAGCGCCTTCGAGCATCCAGCTGACGGTGGCGTGTCCGGCCTCGTGCATGGCGATAGCACGTTTCTCGGCCATGGTCATGATTTTGTTCTTGCGCTCCAGTCCCCCCACGATGCGATCCACGGCATCCATGAAGTCCTGTTTGTCCACTTTCTTCTTGTTATGCCGTGCAGCAATCAGTGCGGCCTCGTTGCAGACATTGGAAATATCCGCTCCGGAGAAGCCCGGCGTCTGTTTGGCAAGGAACTGCACATCCACGCTCGGGTCAAGTTTGATTGGACGCAGATGCACGTTGAAGATATCGATACGTTCCTGCAAGTCGGGCAGTTCCACATGAATCTGCCTGTCGAAACGTCCTGCGCGCAGCAAAGCGGGGTCGAGAATCTCGGCGCGGTTGGTGGCGGCAAGGATGATGACGCCGGAGTTGGTTCCGAAGCCGTCCATCTCAGTCAGCAACTGGTTGAGGGTCGATTCGCGTTCGTCGTTACCGCCGGAGATGACGTTCTTGCCACGAGCGCGGCCCACCGCATCGATCTCGTCGATGAAGATGATACTGGGTGCAGCCTCTTTGGCCTGTCGGAACAGGTCGCGCACACGGCTGGCGCCTACGCCCACGAACATCTCCACGAAATCGGAGCCCGACATCGAGAAGAAGGGCACATCGGCTTCGCCTGCTACAGCTTTGGCGAGCAACGTCTTACCCGTTCCCGGAGGGCCTACCAGCAGGGCTCCCTTGGGAATCTTGCCGCCCAGCTCGGTGTATTTCTGCGGGTTCTTGAGGAACGCCACAATCTCCTGAATCTCCTGTTTGGCACCCTCCAGGCCGGCTACGTCCTTGAAGGTCACTTTATCCTTTTTGTTCTTGTCAAAGACCTGCGCTTTGGCTTTGCCTACTCCGAAAATACCTCCGGACATACTGCCTGCGCCGCGACTCATCCACACGAAGAAGAGAATCAGGAGCACGAAAGGCAAGATGTTCACAAGGATAAAATAGAGATAGTTGCGGTCTTTCTTGAAGCTGACATCTATCTTCTTGAGTCCTTGTTCTTCGCGCGTCTTGTTGAGTTCCTCCAGATAGGCATTGAACTCCTGCACACCGGGAGTCTGCACCTCGATGACGGCATCGCCTTTGAGGTCTTTAGCAGCTTGGCCGAACACGACCACCTGCTGGTCTTTCTTCACCTTAGCCTTGGCTTCGGCGTTATCATAGACTACAACGGACTCGATGACATCTTTCTCCATGTAGGCTTGCAGGTCGGTGTAGCTGAGGTCCTTCTTGGCCGCAGCACTCTCCGAGAAGAACGGTAGAGACGATGTTTGTCCGGGTTCGCTTGTTCCCTCGAGCATAAAGAGACCGATGAGGAGCATGATAAGGCTAAAGTACAGCCACATCATGTTCGGGCGTTTCGGCTTTTTCGGCATATTGGGTTTTCCTTGATTGTTATCCATATCAGTTTTGCTGATGTTTTAGGGTTTGTACAATGAGCTTGTTGAGCCCGTTCGATTATCTTACGGTAATCTTACGGTAATCTTACGGTTCTGTCACGCCTCGGGAATCTCGGTAATCTTACCGTCTTCCCAGAGGTTCTCTATGTCATAGAAAGCACGGGGTTCGCGCTGGAAGATGTGTACAATGATCTGTCCATAATCCATAGCGACCCACTCGGCATTATCCACTCCGTCGATTGCAAAAGGTTTGATTCCCAGTTCCTTGCGAACGAAATCCTCCACTTCGTCGGCGATGGCAGCTATCTGCGTAGAGGAGTTGCCCTCAGCGATGACGAAGTACTGGCAGGGCGCATCGGAGAGTTTCTTGAGGTCCACAATCACGATGCGGTGGCCTTTCTTGTTTTGAATGCCTTCTACAATCTTGTTTACAATCTGTTTGTCCGTAGGTTCTTTCCTACGTTCCACTTCGGACGATCTGCTTTGCTGTTCTTTCATTTCGTATAGTTATTCTAACTGTTAATTTTCTTTTTCGGTTGCGGCTGCAGAGTAATAGTTCGAGTCATGTACTCCTGAACAGCAGCATGGTGTGTCACCCAAATAATTGTTTTGTCCTGAATGCCTTTGCTCAAATTTTCCAGAATCCGCCTTTCCGTGAGGCTGTCCACAGAAGAGCAAGCCTCGTCCATGAGTATGATGGCGCCTTTCTGGAGCAGCGCACGAGCAATGGCTATGCGTTGTGCCTGACCTTCGCTGAGTCCGCTACCTTGTTCGCTACAGGGCGTGTCGAGTCCCTCCGGGCGCTCGAAGACGAAATCGGCTGCGGCAAGACGTAGGGCTTCACGCATCTCGTCTTCTGTGGCATCGGCATTGCCCAGCAGGAGGTTATCACGCACGGTGCCACTCATGAGGCTGTTGCCTTGCGGAACGAAGCGGAAATTGCAGCGAAGTGAGGGGTTCATCTCGTACTCCTGTTTGTCGTTGTAGAGCGTCACATGTCCGCTGTCGGGCTGAAGGAGGCTCATCATCAGGCGGATGAGAGTGGATTTGCCGGATCCCGTCTCGCCGACGATGGCGGTACTGACGCCGGGTCGGAAATCGCACGAGAGGTGATTAATCGTGGGGCCTTCGTTGCCGGGATAGGTATAGGACACGTCAGTTATCCTCAGTCCCAACAGGCCGGGCACCTCTATCACATCTCCCCGCTCTTCCTCCTGCATATCTGCCAATTCGCGCAGACGGTCCACAGAGGTAAGCGACTGTACCAGTACCGGCACATAATGGCTCATGTCGAGGATAGGGTTCTGAACCTGGTTGACCAACTGCAGACACGCAGTCATCATGCCATACGTAACTCCGCCAGAAATCAGGCCGAAAGCGCACCAGCAGAAAGTGACCACATATCCCGCCATGAAACCAATTTGGATAAAGACTCGTGAGCGGTTGCTGTAGGTGACTCGCCGCATTGTGCTCTCGCGGAGCGAATCCTGCATGTCGTCCAGGGTGCTGACACTATCGTCTTCGCGGCCCATGGAGAGGATGAGAATACGCTTGAGGAGGCTCTCCTGAATATGACTTTGAATCTTCGAATCCTGCTCGCGTATCTCGGCTGTGATGCGCCGGAGGATGCGGAAATAGACCTTGCTGACGATGAGCGCTACCGGCATGATAAAGAGGAGCACCCACATCAGGTTTCGCTGCATGGTGAACAGTACCAGCGATGCGGCCACGAGTTGGAAACAGGCGATGATTAGTGCCGGCACATGGTCGTTGACCGTAGCGCTGATGGTGCGGATATCCTCTTCCAGGCGGTTGACCGTATCACCGCTGTGCAAGGCTTCGCGACCATGCCAACGGGCTTTCATTACGCGACTGAAGAGTTTCTCGCGGAGTCGGTTGGTGATGATGATACGGCTTTTTTCGCGGACCCGGGTGTTCCATGCGGAAGCAATGACCATCAGGAGGATAATTCCGCACATAACGGCTATCCACCACCAGATATGTTCGCCCTGACGGGTTGTAGCAACATCCACGATAACCTTGCACACCCACACAAACGAAAGCGAGATACATATACGCAGCATACCTATCAAACAGTTAGCCAGAATACGAAGTCGCATCCCTTCCAACTGCTGCCAGGTCCAGCGTATATTGGTCTTATAATCACGTTGTTGCATGATGTTTTGCGTTGTATCGTCTTATTCGTCGGAGGATGGCTCCGGGGACACTTCGTCCAATCAGCCAGCAGGCGCGGAGGGGGTAGCAGAACCACTGCAGGAGTCCGTAGATGCGCATCTTGGGACTGCGCATGTCCAGCACTTTGCCGTCGCGGTCCACTTGAACGAGTACGCCCAAGATATGCTTGTCGGTGATGCCGCGCTCCAGATACCACTGGTTGTCGCCGCAAATGACGTAGTCGTTCTTTCTAACCCACATCACGCGGTGGAGCACATACTGTCCGTTGTCGCGTTTGAACAAGGGCACATCGAGCCAATGGAGGCGTTCGGGGCCTTTTTTCTCGATGACCATAAGGTCATGCCGCTGGCGCAGAAGTGGCATCATGGACGTGCCTACGTTGGTGTAAACGAGGCGTCCGTCGCGGTCTAATATGTCTTCAAACGTGCTGACCATCAGTGAGGCATCATTGCGTTAGAGGAAACCACTGCGGCTTCGGGGTTCATGTTACAACCGAGGAGGTAGAAACGTACGTTTCGGGCCATTTGGTCAATCAACTCGAAGGTGTTCAGCAGCAGAGTCGAGTCTTCTGGCCTATAGGTCTGTTGAATTAGCATCGTAAGCGCTTCGGAGGGTCGAATCTCGCGAATCGTGTTCTCTGCGGCGCGAGTGAGGATACAGATAGCCTGCAAGGGCGCAGAGGTGTTGGTGCTGAGGCGATGTTTGCCGTCCCAGGGCGTACCGTAGATACGTGTCTCCTCTTCCGTCACCTTCAGCAGCGGCTTGTCGTCGTTGATCATGACGGCTCTGTCTCCGAACAGTTGTCTCCACAGACGGACATGCGTCGATTTGCCCATCCCGCTGCGCGCTGTGAACATGTAGGCGCGACCGTCAACTGCGATGACCGAGCCGTGCATGAGCAAGCGTCCGCGCGACACGCAAGCAGTTGCTATCTTGCGATAGACCGCCAGCGTCTCCAGATAGGGATCGTCAAAGGCATAGTCGGGAAGCCCTTCCTCGATACGCGTCTGTTCCGACTGCGCGCGCTCGGCCTCGATGTCTTGTTCGGTTATCTGAACCAGAAATTCGGGCTCCCGGTCTTCGGGCGCACTATAGTCCCCACACATCCGCTGCACTTCGTCATAGAGGCTTCGGATGCCAATGCACATATCCGCTAATATGTATTTGCCTTCGAACATGTTCAGTCTATCAACAAGCCTTCGCTGCGGAGTTGCTCAATCAGTGCTTTTACCTCGGGGCGAAGCTTGTCTTCGGTCACATCATACTCCTGCAACATCTGTGCCACGATAGCATCTTCGTCGTTGCCTTCTTGAATCAAACGAAAGATATCGCGTGCCGTCTCGTTGAGACTGATGATGTTGTGATACTCGCGGCTGTCGTCGCCTACGGCTACTGCCACTGATTCTCCGCAAATAGTGCGTACTGCAAATTCGTATTTCAGTTTCATGCTTTTAATAAAGTTTGGTTTTTTGAAAACTGCCAAAATGACAGATTAGGTGTATAGTCCTCCGTTGATGCTGATTACTTCTCCTGTGATGTAACCGGCCTCTTTGGATGCCAGGAACCCCACGAGGTTAGCCACCTCTTCTGCCTCACCGAAACGTTTCATGGGAATCTGCGCCTTGAGCTCAGCTTCGTCTAGTCCTTCCACCATGTCGGTACGTACGAAACCCGGGGCCACAGCGTTGACGGTGATGTTCTTGCGTGCCACCTCCTGCGCCAGAGCCTTGGTGGCTGCTATCAGGCCGCCTTTGGCTGCGCTGTAGTTGCACTGACCGGGCAGACCTTTCAGGCCGCTGAGCGACGCCATGTTGATGATGCGGCCGTACTTGTGGCGAATCATGCTCTCGATGAGCGGATGGGTCACGTTGTAGAAGGAGAAGAGGTTGGTGGTCAGAACGCGCTGGAACTCTGCGGGCTCCATGAACACCAGCAGGTTGTCCTTGCGGATACCTGCGTTGTTGACCAGCACTTCGATATAGTCGTCCGGATGGGCGGCCTGCCAGTTCTCCAAGGCAGCCTTGGCCTCTTCGGCACTGCTGACGTCAAATTTGAGCAACTCGCCATCGGTGCCGGCCTCGCGGATCATCTCCAGCGTTTTCTGAGCCTCAGCATCGTTGGACATATAGTTTATCAACACATTGTAGCCCATCTTCGCCAATCTCACGGCGACGGCTCTTCCTATTCCTCGGCTTCCGCCGGTAACTAATGCATACATATCTTTTATAAGTTGATTTCCTGTTTGATTTTTTCTTTTCCGAGCATCTTGGCCGTAGTGAACAAACTGGTCATACTGGTTCCGAGAACACCATGCAGGTTGAGGTTTTGCCCCGTGAGCAGGAGGTTTTCGATAGGTGTACTGGCGCTGATGATAGTTGTCATAGGCGACTGCCAGTCTTTGGTTATGCCAAACGCACTTCCGCCGGGAGTAGCCGTGTAATGCTCATAGGTTAGTGGGGTACTGCTCCAACAAGCATCTATTGCATCCTCCAGTTCCGGCAACTGCCTGCATGCAAAACGAATACACTCGGCAACTTTGTCCTGCTTGAACTGCTCGTACTCTGCACCCCTGTGACCGGGCATGTCGCTTTGGCATTGAGGTAAATCTTCTTTGCGAAGCGGCGTGAGCAGGTCGATGGCCTGCGCATAAACGCCCCCGTTCTCAGGCGGGTAGAAATGCACGAGCTCGCTCGTCACGGCGTGTTCGGCTTCAGACGGATGTTCACCGTGAACATACCTATGCTGTTCTGAAGCCCACTGATGCGGCGGCGGTAGATACCCCGGAGAACATGACTCTCCTTAACCAAGCCAAGTGTGACGGCAGGGTGCGCATCACTGATGACCCAATCGCACGGGATATGCTCCTCGCCATTGATTACCACCTCGGCTATATTACCTTCTTTCTCTATAAGTTCCGTCACTTCGGCTTTCGTTCGGACGATGCCACCCATGGCGCGGACTGACGATGCCAGATGCTCCGCAATCAGCGAACCTCCACCCTTTAGACGCCATGCGCTTTGAATGAAGCTGTTGCTGATCTGTGCGAATATATACAGCGGAAGACGTTCGCGCTCCAATTGGAGTTTGAGGGACGCACCGCTGAGCACTTTTCTCAGA
>ONXE01000087.1 GCA_900321775.1 uncultured Bacteroidales bacterium | reverse complement strand
TTTTTGGTTTATGCAAGAAAAAAAGACAGAAAAAGCGATTTTTTCTGCTGTCAAAGGTCAAAAGTCAAAGGTCTAAGGTTGTTTTTTGTCAAAAAATAGACACTTTTCGGCAATTAGTGAACACAGATGTACAAAATAAGCAGTAATTTTGCGGCGATTTTTAACTGCGTGTTGGGGACTGCGTGTTGATGAGCGGCAGAGCCGCTGTTAATGACTGCGTGTTGATGAGCGGCAGAGCCGCTGTTGATGACTACGTGTTGGTGATCGCTGCGCGATGTTGATGAGCGGCAGAGCCGCTGTTAATGACTGCGTGTTGGTGATCGCTGCGCGATGTTGGTGAGCGGCAGAGCCGCTGTTGATGAGCCTACGGCTGTTAGTCAGCTACGCTGTTAACACGAAGTAACCAACAGCCCGCAGGGCTAAATAACACGCACGCGAAGCGATCGTCCGGAGCGCAGCGTAGGAAAGAAGTCATCAACAGCCCGCAGGGCTAAACAACACGAAGTATAAAGAACAAAAGATATGAAACGATTACTTAGTTTATTTGCAGCCTGCCTGTTTGTGGCAGCGAGTTATGCCGACCTGACGGAAGACTTCAATAGTCTGACCGGCGGCACATGGAGTTCTGAAACAGACGTGACCCTGCCTTCCGGCCGGTGGACGTTCGGCGGAGGCGCGCAGTACAACCAATCCAGCGGCGTCAAGTCCGTCAAGTTCAATGCCAACGGTGCGTACATGATCACCCCGCAGGTGGACAGCATCGGCGCCATCAGTTTCAAGTACCGTTCCGGCGGCAGCAGTAAGCAGGTGGAAGTGGCCTGGCAGCAGAACGGCGGCGCATGGCAGGTGGTGGACACGCTGCGCATAGCCTCGTCGTCCAGCTCTTTCTCGTCCTATCAGCACGACATCCCCGCCGACTCGCTTTCGGGCGTGCGCATACGAATAAAAGGTATCACAAGCAATGTCTATGTGGATGACGTGGTACTCACGCGCCCCGAACCCCAGCAGCCCGGCGAGGTCATCCCGGGCGAACCCGATCCGGAGTTCACGCGCCCCACTTTTGTGGCTACGCATGCCACCTATTATATCTCTCCCGCAGGCAATGATCAGACCGGCGACGGCTCGTTTGAGAACCCCTGGTACAACCTCGGCAAAGCCGTTTCGGTGGCGCAGGCCGGCGACGTGATCTACTGCCGGGGCGGCCGCTATCTGATGTCGTGGCGAGGCACGGACAGCAAACTGACCGTGCGTCTTACCCAGTCAGGAACGGCTGAAGAGCCCATCGTTATCTCCGCCTACGAGAACGAGGCGCCGATCTTCGATTTCGAGCAGCAGCTGCTGGACTGTGGCCGCAACAAGAACAACGTGGGCGACCGCGGACTGCTGATAACCGGCAACTACTGGATTCTCTTTGGCCTGCATATCACCCACGCAGCCGACAACGGCATCAAACTCGAGGGCTCCCACAACCGCATCGAACGATGTGAGTTCTGCTATAATCTGGACACGGGTCTGCAGCTGGGCTTCGGGCACAATTTTGCGGACGCGGGCTTTGGCGTGAGCAGCAACGACGGCTCGTATTGCGCTTACAACGATGTAGTGGATTGCGACTCGCACCACAACTGCGATTTCGACTCCAATTACGGCTCCGATGCCGACGGTTTTGCCTGCAAAATGCACAATGGCATCGGTAACCGGTTTATCCGCTGTCGGGCATGGCGCAACTCCGACGATGCCTGGGACTTGTATGAGACGGATTTTGACGTTATCCTCATCGAGTGTTGGGCGTGGGAATCGGGCAAAGCCGCAGACCATCAGTGGGTAAAAACCTACCTGGACGGCAATGCCAGTTTCTCGGGTAACGGCAACGGCATCAAGTTGGGCGGCAACGGTACAGGCGGCAGCAGCAAGGGCATACATTATGCCTATCGTTGCGTGGCGTTCGGCTGCAACAACGGCTCGTCCGTCAAAGGCTTCGACTGCAACAGCCACAAGGGCGGGCATGTTATCATCAATTGCCTGGCCTTTGACAACAGCTACGATTATATGTTCGAGTCCGGCGGTTCGCACGCCAAGACCTATTACTACAACAACGTCTGCTTCGGTTCGCAGGAGATCAGCGTAGGCACCGACGACTACAACGCCATGGCCGTGCCCGACGCCGACCTGGCATGGAGCCACCATCTGGTAACCGGCTTCACCCGTGCCGACTATGTGTCGCTCTCCGAGGCCGATGCCCTGGCACCCCGCCGAGGCGATGGCTCGATGCCTGCACGGTTTGCACGACTCAAACCCAACTCCTCGCTGATTGACGCGGGTTGCGACGTGCCCGCAGCCGTCACGCCTAACCTGCCGCAACTTCAGGCCGACTATCCCTTCATCGTTGATTCCGTCTATGGCACCGCCCGCGACATGGGCCCGTACGAGTTCCGTCGGGTGGACTCGACATCCACTGCCGTCCAGCAGATCATTGCACCCGAGAGCCTCGGCGCGCTGGATATCCTGCAGGGCAACGATGAGACGGAACGTATCCTGCGCTTCTCGGTGCCTGCCGACGGCTCCGCGCAGATTGCGGTGTATGCCCTCTCGGGCCGAGTAGTGTACCGCCGGCAGGTGACGAACCTGGCAGCCGGGGTAGAGTACTACTATCCGCTCGACGTGACTGCTTTTCACGGCATGCACGTAGTGCACCTCCTTTCCGGCCATTTCCATACCGCCGCCAAGTTAGTGGCCCGGTGATACTATCTTCGCTAAATCAGTCCCGCACACCTTCATGCGGGACTTTTTTGCATTTTTGGGCCTTGACTCTTGACTCTTGAAAAGGCAGAAAAAGCGACATTTTCTGCTGTCAAAGGTCAAAAGTCAAAGGTCTAAGGTCGTTTTTTGGCAAAAAGTTTGGCCATGTCAAAAAAAAGCAGTATCTTTGCACGCCTTTTCTGCTCAAAAGTGAACAGAAGGCCGAAAAAAGAACAATCAAAGTGCACGAAACGAACAGGAAAATAGGGGTTCTCGTCCTGCTGTTGCTATGCGTGACAGCACTGACGCCTTTGTACGCGGCCAAAGACAAAAACGTCCGACCCATCGTCAAGAGTTGGCGCCTGATGTACGACTACGGCCTGGTGGACACGACGCAAGTGGACACCAGCTGGCTGAACGTGCCTTGTCGTTCGCTCAACAACGATTACTCCATCGCCAATGCCTACAACGGCAACGCCATCTCACCCATCCAGTCGATGATATACTTCGACCGCGACGGCAACGGCATGCGCAACGGCCTGTATCGCCCCCGGATGGACAATATCTTCGGCATGTCGTACTCGCCCTACGTGCTCACCCCTGTGGACGTCAACTTCTACCACACTACCATCGCCTATTCGGGCGTCAGTTGGCAGAAAGGTTTCACCACCGGGCATCAGGACGCCGACATCACGTTCCATTTCACGGGCAACCTCAACAAAAAGACCAACCTCGGCGCCCAACTCCACTACGTCAACGCGCCCGGATTGTACGCCAACCAGCAGGGCAAACTGTTCAACGGAGCCATCTTCGGCAGTTACGACGGCGACCATTACGGTCTGGCTGCGTCGGTAATGTACAGCGGCATCAGCAACTTCGAGAACGGCGGACTGGCCTCGCCCGATGAAATCAACGGCAAACTGGAGGCGGAGGATATACCCACCAACCTGCATGCCATGTCCGGCTACAAGTATGTGGCAGGCTACCTCAATCACCACTACTCGATCTGCGTCGAGCGCGAGCGCAAGCAGACTATCCGCAAGCGCGGTCAGGAACCCCGCGACACGACCATCATCGAGTATGTGCCCGTCACCACTTTCGCCCATACGTTTGCCGTGACCAACCACATGAAGCGCTACATCGAGAAGACTGCGCAGCAGGGGTTCTACGAGAACACGTACCTGAACATGTCCTCCACGCGCGATACGGCCAACGCTCTTGCCATTCGCAACACCCTGGCCGTTACCTTCGAGGAGGAGTTCAACACCCTGCTCCACTTCGGCGCAACCGTCTATGCCACCAACGAGTTCCTCCGCTATCAGACCCGAGCCGGCCAATACAAACCCATCACTCCAGCCGGTTTCGGCAAAGCCGATTACGACAACATCGTCGCGCAGAAACTGCACTGGATGGCCGACACCATCATTGGCGAGAAATGGACCAACAACACCTTTGTCGGAGGCGCGCTCTACAAGAACCGCGGCAAGTGGGTGCGATACGGCTTCGGCGGAGATGTGTGCCTTGCCGGATATAAGTTGGGCGAGTTTCAGGTCAACGGACATGTCAACGGCACGTTCCCCATCGGCAAAGATACGCTTACCGTCAACGCGCAGGCCTATTTCCGCAACGAGACGCCCGACTATTTCTTGCAACACTACCGCTCCAACCACTTCATCTGGGAGAACGAGTTCGACAAAACCTACCGTTTCTTCGTGGGCGGCGAGGTACGTTACCCCACCAAATGGTTCAAACCCGGCGTGTTCGTCGGCTTCGAGAACCTCACGAAGTACATCTACTTCAACAGCCGCGGACTCCCCCAGCAGCACACCGGCAACGTACAGGTGCTGGAGGTCAACGGGCAACTGGACTTGACTACCCCTTGGGTTAACCTCGAGAATCACGTCGTTTGGCAGATGTCGTCTGACACGGTGCTGGCCGTTCCGGCTATTGCGCTCTATCATAACCTCTACTACCACGGACTCTGGTTCCGCGCACTCTACGCGCAGATTGGCATCGACATGCGTTATCACACCAAGTACTACGCCCCTGTTCTCAATCCCGCCACTGGACAGTTCATGGCGCAGCATCAGGAAAAAGTGGGTAACTACATGATTATGAACGCCTATCTCAACCTCTACGTCAAATCCATCCGACTGAAACTCTTCCTCCAATATACTCATTTCAACTATTTCATGACCAGAAACAAGGCCTATTTCTCCATGCCCGCATACGCCGAGAACCCGCCCGTCTTCCGCCTCGGCGCCGCTTGGCATTTCTGGAGATAGGAAAAAGTTAATTCATATAATAAATGACCTATACGAACAATTTAAATAAAGTGCTGCTGCTCAGTCGAGAAGAGGCCGAGCGCCTTGGGGCGGCAGAGATTACGCCGGACCACCTGCTGCTGGGGCTTATTCGCTTCGGCAAAGGGCGTGCATGCACGATGCTGAAAGATTCCGGAATCAACATTGACAAGGTGCGTCAGGCGCTGGAGGAGCGTCAGAGGCCTTCGGCACATCCGGCCGCCGAGCCTGTTTACGACAAACAGACCGAGCGCATCCTGCGCATCCTGGACCTCGAAGCCAAACAGTACCGCGCCGACAAACCTGACACGGAGCACCTGCTAATGGCCATTCTGCGCGAGCGCATCAACCGTGCCGCCACCTACCTCAACGACAACTGGCAGGTCAACTACGAGTCGATGGAAGTGCATTTTCCCAAGCCCAAACCACAACAGGCGCAGCCACGGATGGGCTCGGATTTTTCTTCTGACCTGGAGGACGACCCGGACCGCAGCCCGCAGGACCAGAAACCCAAGGACAAAGAGAAAACCGCCAGCAAAACGCCGGCCCTCGACAAATACGGCAAAGACCTCACCAAACAGGCCGAAGACGGTCTTCTGGACCCTGTCATCGGACGTCAGGAGGAGATAGAGCGCGTGGTGCAGATCCTGTCGCGACGCAAGAAAAACAACCCCATCCTCATCGGCGAACCCGGCGTGGGCAAGTCGGCTATCGTGGAGGGGCTGGCGCTGCGCATCCGACAGCACGAGGTGTCTCCCAAACTGTTCGGC
The DNA here is from genome assembly GCA_900321775.1 of uncultured Bacteroidales bacterium. Lineage (GTDB taxonomy): Bacteria > Bacteroidota > Bacteroidia > Bacteroidales > Paludibacteraceae > Colicola. Next base: position 15,531 of record ONXE01000087.1, on the reverse strand, counting down.
AAACGTATCATCACCTTGGACATAGCCTCGATGGTGGCCGGCACGACCTACCGCGGGCAGTTCGAGGAACGCATGAAATCCGTTATCACCGAACTGCAGAAGAACCCCGAGGTTATCCTCTTCATTGACGAGATACATACCCTCATCGGCGCCGGCAACGCATCCGGCTCGCTGGACGCCGCCAATATCCTCAAGCCTGCGCTCGCTCGCGGGGAGGTGCAGTGCATCGGCGCTACTACCATCAGCGAGTACCGCAAGTCCGTAGAGAAAGACGGTGCGCTCGAACGCCGTTTCCAAAAAGTGATGGTCGAGCCCACCAACAAAGAGCAGACCTTCGTCATCCTGCAGCGCCTGGCGGAGAAATACGGCGCGCACCACAACGTCACCTATTCCGACGACGTCCTCCGCGCCTGCGTGGATTTCTCGGACCGTTACCTCACCGACCGCAGTTTCCCCGACAAAGCCATCGACGTGATGGACGAGGTGGGTGCCCGCGCGCAGACCATGGTGCGGCAAAGACCGCGTTTTCTGGACGAGATGGAAGCCGAAATGGAGGCTGTCCGCGTGCAGAAAGAAGAGGTGCTCAAGCGCGAGGACTACAAACAGGCCGTGGTGCTGCGCAATCAGCAGGAGGAGCTGGAGAAGAAACTCTTCGAGCGTATCACCGACTGGCAGGCCAACCGCAAGGAAGCGCCTATTGCCATCACCATAGATGACGTGGCGCGCGTCGTGTCGCTCATGTCGGGTGTGCCCGTGCAGCGCGTGCAGACGCAAGAGAATGCGCGTCTTCGTGGCATGGCCGACGTACTCAAGAACCGCGTCATCGGGCAGGACAAAGCCGTGACCCTCATCACCAAAGCCATCCAGCGCAGCCGCAGATGCCCTCATCCGCTTCGACATGTCCGAGTACATGGAGAAACATACCACGTCGCTGCTCGTCGGCGCCCCTCCGGGATATGTGGCCCACGAGGACGGTGGCAAACTGACCGAAGCTGTTCGTCGCAAGCCCTACAGCATCGTCCTCTTCGACGAGATTGAGAAAGCGCACCCCGACATCTTCAACGTGTTGCTGCAGGTGCTCGACGAAGGCCGTCTGACTGACCGTCAGGGGCGGGTGGTGGACTTCAAGAACACCATCATCATCCTCACGTCCAACGTGGGCACTACGGACCTCAAGGACTTCGGCGCCGGCATCGGCTTCCAGACCGCAGAAGGACTCGACGCCAAGCGGGTGGAGACCATCCTGCTGAAGGCGCTCAAGAAGAAGTTCCCGCCCGAGTTCGTGAACCGTATCGACTCTGTCGTGACGTTTACTCCGCTGGAGCAGGCCGACCTGCATCGTATCATCGACCTGGAACTGCAGGGCATCATCGCTCGTGTTAAGGCAATGGGATACACGCTCAGTGTGACCGACGAAGTGAAGGACTTCCTGATTGGGCAATCCGACTGCAAGCAGTATGGCGCAAGGCCCCTCAAACGAGCCATACAAACGCATATCGAGGACGCGCTCACTACGCTCCTGCTGGAGGACGAACGGGGCAAAGCCATTACCGTTTCCCTGGCGGACAATCAGGTCGTGGCCTCCTGGGCTGAACGACCCAAGGTCCTCGCAATCGAACCCGCTCCGATCAGCTAAGAACAAACAATATAATTAACAACATACAATTTTTATTATGGTACGTGAAATTTCTGATTCTCAGTTTCAAGCCGTTTTGGCTGAAGGCAAACCTGTAGTTGTTGACCTGTGGGCTCCCTGGTGCGGCCCCTGCCGTATGGTTGGACCCGTGGTGGACGAACTGGCGGAAGAGTACGCCGACCGCATCATCGTGGCTAAGATGAATGTGGACGACTGCACCGAAGTGCCCGCGCAGTTCAACGTGATGAACATCCCTACGCTCCTCTTTTTCAAGGACGGCAAACTGGTGAACCGTCACGTGGGCGCTGCACGCAAAGCAGACCTTCAATCCCAGTTTGAAGCCCTCTTGTAAACGAGACGTTCGGCTCTCATATTATGGCTGGTAATCGCCCTCGTCCCCTGTTTCGGGCGGGAGCGGTTGACGCCTTATCTGTCTTCACCTGAGCAGAACACAGGTGTGGCGGTTGTTGTTTGTCCGGGTGGCAGTTACTCGTGGCTGGACATACCCACCGAAGGGGTTGCCGTGTGCGAATGGCTTAGGCAGAACGGCATCAATGCCTATCTGCTGCGCTACCGCGTTGCGTCCGTGCCCGCGTATATCTTCGGTTTCCGCGTGCTCGGGATAGGGCACAAATGGCCGGACATGCTGGAGGATGTCGAAACGGCTTTGCACTACGTGTACGACCACGCGGCCGAGGACGGTGTGGACACCTCCCGCATAGGCGTGATGGGCTTCTCCGCCGGCGGACACCTGACGATGAGTGCGTTTGCGTTCAACCGAACGCCCTACAAGCCCAAGTTCCTCGTTCCCGTCTATCCCGTGGTCACGTTCTCCGAACCTGTCCTCACGCACAAACGCTCCCGCCGAGGCGCGTTGGGCGTATGGAGGCAATGGGACGAGACCCTCCGCGACTCACTCTCTGTCGAACGCCATGTCCGCCCTGACTGCCCGCCGGTTTTCATGGTGGCCTGCGACGACGACCCTGTAGTGAATGTGCGCAACAGCCTCCTTTTGGACTCCGCCCTCACGGCCAATAGCGTGCCACACACGTTCTACCACTGTCAGACCGGCGGACACGGTTTCGGCGCCTCTGACAGCAAGGGCTCACCCGAAGCAAGAGCATGGCGGCCGGCCTTTCTCCGCTGGCTCAGCACGCTTTTTTAGCCGAAAACGCATTTTTTTTGCTCAAACTCTTGCATATATGAAAAAAATGTATTAACTTTGCACCGCGAAATTACTTAATACAAAAATATAGTACTATGAACAGTGAATTGCAAGCCGTAATGGCGAAAGCGCAAATGTGGTTGGGCGACAAGTATGATGCCGAGACCCGCGCACAAGTAAAGGCTATGATGGAAGCCGAGGACAAAACGCCCCTTATTGACGCATTCTATCGTGACCTCGAGTTTGGAACAGGTGGTCTCCGTGGCATCATGGGACCGGGTACCAACCGCATGAACAAATACATCGTGGCGATGGCTACTCAAGGCTACGCCAACTATCTCCTGAAAGTACAGAAAGAAGGTGGCTTCGAGAACGTACAGAACGGCCGTGTGGCTGTTGTTGTAGGTCATGACTGCCGCAACAACGGACGTCTGTTTGCCGAGACCGTGGCCGACGTGTTTGCCGCCAACGGCATCATGGTTTATCTGTTCGAGAGCCTGCGCCCGACGCCGGAGATCTCGTTTGCTATCCGTCACCTCAAATGCCAGGGCGGTGTGAACGTAACTGCCAGCCATAACCCACGTGAGTACAACGGTTACAAAGCATATTGGGAGGACGGTTCGCAGGTACTCCAGCCACATGACATCGGTATCGTCAACGAGGTGGCCAAGGTCACTATGGATGACGTACGTTTCGGCGGCGATAAGGACCTCATTCAGATCATCGGCGGCGAGATCGACTGGGATTATCTGCAGGCGGTACGCACCGTGATGATTGATCAGGACGTGATTAACAAACATAAAGACCTGAACATCGTCTATACGCCGCTCCACGGAACCGGACGTGTGATCATCCCCGAGGCACTCCGCAGTTGGGGCTTCCAGAATATCCACGTGGTGCCTGAACAAATGGTCATCGACGGCAATTTCCCGACCGTGGTATCGCCTAATCCCGAGAACTCGGAGGCGATGACTCTGGGTATGAAGTTGGGCACCAAACTCAACGCCGATCTGGTTATCGCCAGCGACCCCGACGCCGACCGTCTGGCTATCGTATGCCGCAACGACAAGGGCGAGTGGGTCATCATCAACGGCAACCAGACCTGCATGATGTTCTCGTGGTACATCATCGCCAACAAGAAGAAACTGGGCAAACTGCAGCCTAACGACTACCTGGTCAAGACCATCGTTACCAGCGAACTCATCAAGAAAATCGCTGACAAGAACGGCGTGACACTGTTCGACGAATATACCGGCTTCAAGTGGATTGCTTGGCGCGTACGTACCGAAGAAGGCAAGATGAACTATATCGGCGGCGGCGAAGAGAGCTTCGGTTTCATGCCGTACGACAAAGTGCGCGACAAAGATTCGCCAGCTTCTATCTGCCTTATCTGCGAGATTGCAGCTTGGGCCAAGGAAAACGGCATGACCTTGTACGACCTTTTGATGGACATCTACGTACAGTATGGCTTCCAGAAAGAGACCACTATCAACGTGGTTCGTCCGGGCAAGAGCGGCGCCGAAGAGATCCAGCAGATGATGAAGGACTTCCGTGCCAATGCGCCTAAGATGCTCGCAGGCTCCAAAGTGGTGCTCACCAAAGATTACCAGCTGCTCAAGCAGTGCGACGCTGCCGGCAACGAGAAAGCCCTCGACATGCCCGCCAAGAGCAACGTGCTCCAGTGGTTCACCGAGAGCGGCCTCAAGGTCAGCGTTCGTCCCTCCGGAACGGAACCGAAGATCAAGTTCTACCTCGAGGTGCCGGTAGCCGGCTTCACCGGTAGCAAGGACTACGACGCGTTCAACCGAAAGGCCGACGAGATTGTAGCAGCTATCAAGAAAGATCTGAAGTTGTAAATCTTACAGGCGGAACCACACGATGCACAGATAAACGGTGCGAACCACCAGGTGTATCATGTACGCCAGATACATTGCGGCAGCTCCCATCACGGGGGCTGCTGTTATATATGTCAGTACGAACAGCGCCGCCGAAGCGAACATACAGTTGCGCACGGGGATAGCCATCGTCGCCCCGACAAACACGCCGTCAAACATAAACGCAAACGCCGAAAGCACCGGCATCAGCCACAGATACGGGTAGTACGCCGTGGCGGCCAACTGAATGTCCGGGTCTGAGGTCATGAGGGCAATCAAACCGTCGTCAAAGACGTAATAAAGCAACGTGAACACCAGTCCCAGCGCAATAGTCCAAACGCTCAGCACTTTCACGCAACGAACCACATCCGGCGTCTTGCACCACTCCTGACTCTTGACTCTTGACTCTTGACTCTCGCCTCTCGATTGTAAATCGTCAATCGTCCAATCGTCAATTGTCTTGACTCCCGCCTTGCCTACCATCGCCTCGGCTGCGTAAGCAAAACCGTCGATGAAGTACGAGAAGAACATGAATATTTTCATGATTATCGCCGACACCGCCAGTTCCGTGTCGCCGTAAGCGGACATGAAAATCGTGTAGCCCACATAGATGACCATGAAAGCCAATGAACGCAGGAACAGATTGGTATTCAGCACAAAGAAATGCTTCATTTCGCCCCAGCGCATGCTCTCGCGGATTTGGATGAGGCTCAGATGGCGCTTGTACTGAATCGCTAAAATCACCGCCGCTGTAGCAAGGCCGGTATATTGCGCGATGAGTGTTCCCCACGCCACGCCTATTGCGCCCAAGGGGGTATAAACCGCCAACGCATAACTGGCCACCATGTTCACCACATTCACCACAATGTCTGTAATCATCGGCGCTATGGTGTTCTGCATGCCTATAAACCAGCCTTTTAGCGCAAACAGTGCCAACGTGGCCGGGGCAGCCCAAACGCGCACAAAGAAATACTGCCGCGCAAAGTCGGCCACTTCCGGCGAGCAAGGCATCAGGTACAGAACCAGCGTCACAAAAAACCACTGAAGCAGCCATATTCCCAAGGCTCCGCCAAACGCGATGGTCATGCTCTGCGTGAGCAGTTTGGCCTGTTCCGGCACGTCTCCACGTCCGTAGGCCTGCGCGGTCATGCCGCTGGTGCCCACACGCAGAAAACCGAAGTTCCAGTACAGCAGGTCAAACAACATCGTGCCCACGGCTATACCGCCCACGGCCGCAGCGCTACTGATATGGCCGATAATAGCCACATCCACAATGCCCACCAGCGGAATAGTGATGTTTGCCAATATACTCGGCACCGCCAACCTGAGCACCTCCCTGTTTATGTCCCTGTATGTTGTCACTCTCAATTCCCGACTCAAAAGTCCCCCTTCAAGGGGGATTTAGAGGGTCCGATCTTTGACCTTTGACCTTAGACCTTTGACTTTTGACTCCGTCAAAGGCTCGGAATGCTGATACCCATAATCATCCTGTACAAGTCCAGCGCATACACGTCTGTCATGCCTGACAGGTAGTCCAGCACCGCCAGCACGCGGGTATAATTGTCTTCGCTACGAACCTCGTACTGCGACGGCACTCGATCCAGCAGACGCTGCGAGTAGGTTTTTTCCGGTGCAAAAACGGCATCGATGTAGCAGCGCAGCAACTCACTGATCACTTTGTAGCCGCCCAACTCAATGTCCAACACGGGCTGCGACATATATATCTTGTTCTGCGCAACTCGTTCCACCGCCTTGAAGGCTTTGGACAGATGTTCCGGCAACAGTTTGACTAACGACGGTACGAGTCGGCCCGACAGAATATCCTCTTCATGCGCAAGAAAACGCTCCGCACAAGCATCTACCAGCACGCCTATCACGACTGAACGCAGATATGCCAACTGTTCATTGGTGTCATCCACTCGTTTCAGATGCTCCAGGCGACGTGCACGATGTTCGCCCTCGAAGAAACCCAAATACAGGTCGCGCGCCTTCTCAAACGTCACAATATGCAGTTTGCACGCGTCCTCCAGGTCCATCATCTCGTAGCAGATATCATCTGCCGCTTCCACCAGATAAACCAGCGGATAACGCGCGTATTTGTTCGGGTCGTCAGGATTGCGGCAGATGCCCAGATCCGCTGCGATGCGCTCGTACAAAGGTTTGTCTTCCTGGAAAAAACCGAACTTCTGCTTGCCTTTGGGGCAAAACTCACTGGCATAGGGGTACTTGACGATAGAAGCCAGAGTAGAGTAGGTCAGCGCAAAACCGCCCTCGCGACGACCATGAAAACGGTGAGCCAACAGACGAAACGCATTGGCATTGCCCTCAAAAGACACAAAGTCGGACCACTCCTTGTCGGAGAACAACTCACGCATACCCTGACCTTCGCCCTCGGAGAAATATGTGCCGATGGCTTTCTCGCCCGAGTGACCGAAAGGCGGGTTGCCCATATCATGCGCCAGGCATGCCGCCGACACAATACTGCCTATCTCCTCAAAGGCCGCACCCGAGTCGGGGTATTTCTGCCTCAAACCCCGTGCCACTTTGCTGCCCAACGAACGCCCGACGGTACTCACCTCCAGCGAATGAGTAAGCCTGTTGTGCACGAAGATACTCCCCGGCAAAGGGAATACCTGCGTCTTGTTCTGAAGCCTGCGAAAAGGCGCAGAGAAAATCAGACGGTCATAGTCGCGCTCAAACTCCGAACGCACGTCCTGTTTGTCAGAATGGTACTGCTCAAGACCCAATCGCTTGGCAGAAAGTAGTTGTTTCCAGTCCATTGTTTAGAAAATTTGTGCAAAATTACTAATTTATTTGCACATATGCAAATTTTTTTGTAACTTTGCAGCCCAAATTAAGAAAAAAGTATCTATGAACATACTCATCACCGGCTGTAACGGCCAATTAGGGAATGAAATGCGCGCAGGAATGGACCTGCATGACGATCATCAGTATTTCCTCACCGACATCACCGCAGAGGACGAGTCGCTACGTTTGGACATCACCGACAAGGCTGCAGTGCTGGCTTTTATGCAGGAGCACCGGATTGAACTTGTTGTCAACTGTGCTGCTTACACCAACGTGGACAAGGCGGAAGAAGATGAGGCTACGGCCCGAAAAATCAACTGCGACGCAGTGCGCAACCTGGCTGAGGCTGCCGCCCAAGTGGACGCCAGGATGATACATGTCTCTACCGATTATGTCTTCGACGGCAAAGGGTTCATCCCCTATCGCGAGGACGACCAACCATCGCCCGCTACGGCCTATGGTCGCACCAAGTTGGAAGGCGAGCAGGCACTCTTGGATGCCCTGCCAGACGCGGTAATCATCCGCACAGCCTGGCTCTATTCACCCTACGGGAACAACTTCGTCAAGACCATGATTCGTTTGGGAAAAGAGCGTGATCTCCTAAGCGTTGTCTATGATCAGGTGGGCTCGCCTACCTCGGCACGCGACCTGGCTGTGGCTATCTATGCGGTCCTCGAGTCGAAAGAGTGGCACGCCGGCATCTATCATTTTACCAACGAAGGTGTATGTTCATGGTATGATTTTACCCGCGAAATCCACAGCCTCTACAACTCGCAGGAAGTGCTCCGGGCTTATGAGAAGGGCGACTTGCAGGCAGCCGGGCAGACTGCTATTCAGTGTGAAGTGCGTCCGATTCTCTCCTCTGAGTACCCCGCAAAAACCCCGCGCCCGCACTATTCCGTGCTGGACAAAGCTAAAATCAAAAAAACTTTTGGAATAGAGATTCCCTATTGGCGCGACTCCCTTGCCCAATGCATCGCCCGGCTTTGACTCTCGTTTTTCGTCCCTTGACTTTAGACTTTTCTTTCCTGCACTGCGCTCCGGACGATCTGCTGCGCTGTGGACCTTTGACTTTTGACCGTCAAATGACGAATCGAATCTCCTTGAAGTGGTAGGTCTTCAGTTCTCCTGTCTCCGTGCGGAGAACCAGCCTGCCAAACTCGTCCACATCTGTTATTTCCGCAAGGAAAGAGCCTTTGACCTTTGACCTTTGACCTTGGGCGCTGTGCTCACCTCCCGCTCCACGTAAAGATGGAATCCCGTCTTGCGATACAGATGCGCCATGTATTCGCGTTTGAGTGCTTCGTAATCCTGCAACAGCGGCAAGAGTTGCTCCATCTCTGCCACTATCGCGTCTATCATAGGCTCCAGTTCGTAAGTCTGACCTGTTATCTGCTTGAGTGACACAGGGTTTGGCGCATTGGAACGAAACACCTCCTGATTTACATTCACGCCTATTCCTGCCACGGCATAGGCTATTCTGTTGCCGATGATCACATTCTCGTTCAGTAGCCCGGCCACTTTCTTATCTCCCCAATAGATATCATTCGGCCACTTGATTGTGAATTTCTCCTTGTCCCTCAACTCTCCCCCTAAGGTAGGGGGAGTACCCGTAGGGGGAGGGAGTATGTCCGTCCTTTGACCTTTGACCTTTGACAGTACATTAACCACCGCCAGCGGCACCAGCATATTCAGCCGCGAGGCTTCTTCTATCGTGTGGATATGCACCAACGTCGAGAACGACAGGTTCTTCCCGGGTTCGCTCTCCCATGCGTTGCCTGCCTGCCCGCGCCCTGCGGTCTGGCGGAACGTATAGACCGTGAAGAGGTTGGGGTAGTCCTCCTCGCGGCAATGCGTCATCAGCCACGTGTTCGTGCTGGGCGTCTGGTCAATGTGTAGCTTCTTCTTGTCCAATTTTCTCGTACACTGCCAACAGGTATTTCTCAATCATCTCTCTGGTCACACGCGACTTGCACGATGCTTTGTTCACGAGGATTGCGAAGATATACGTCTCGCCCCCGGCACTCTCTATATATCCCGCGTACGAGCGCACGTGCGAAATTGTGCCCGATTTGGCATGCACGCGGCCCTGCAGCGGCGTCTTTCTCAGCAGCCCTTTCAGCGTGCCTGACTCGCCGCTCACAGGCAACGAGGCGTACAGCGCGTTGAGGTTCTTCGATTTTTTGTACATGTAGGTCAGCAGACTCACAAACTGGCTGGCGGAGATGGCGTTGTTCGTCGACAGACCGCAACCGTCGTGGATGATAGCTGTCTGCAGATTCACGCCGCGGTTGGCCCAGCAACTCCGTTCTATCTCGATGGAATTGTCGATAGTGGCAGGCGTGCCCATCTTGCTGCCTAAATGGCGGAACACGCTTTCGGCAAACAGATTGTTTGAGTCAATATTTGTCACTTTCACTATCTCCGACAAAGGCTCCGAGAGGTGTTTGTGCAGCACCACATGTTTCAGCGAGTCCGGCTCAAACGTGTAGCTCGCACTTCCGTCCACTACTATGCCGGAGTCCAGCAAAGCCGCCCGCAGATGATGAGCCAGCAGCAGGCCGGGATTGGGCAGGTCGCCCTTCAAACCGAACACCTCTTTGTTGGCGGGTATACTGCCGCGCAGGAAACGTGTATTGCTGAACGGAACACCGTTAACAACCGCTCCGTCATAGTTGATGCCCGCGCCGCGGATGTAGTTCTCAAATACGATGTCGGGGTATTCGGGATTGGTGCTCACTATCGTCACCGGCTTGCCTATCTCCGTCGATTTTAGGTTGATAACCATCGTGTTATCCAGATACGCAATAGCTGAGATTCCCGGTGCGTAATAGTTGCCCATGTCCTCCCATTGCCACGTGGGGTTCGTGGCTTCGTTGTCCATAAAACTCATGTCCGCCACGATATCTCCCTTGATGCGGGTCACGCCTTGTCGCTTCAGCGCGTTCACCCACCTTCCTAAGAATGCGCGGTCGCCCAGGTCCTTTGAGCCCAGCGTCGGGTCACCCGTTCCGTGGATGTACAGGTTACCGTCAATCACGCCCCCCGCGCTAATTAAGTCCCCCTCTACGGGTTCCGACCTTTGACCTTCGACCTTCGACTTTTGACCTCTAATCTCCAGCGTGGTGGGAAAGCAGAAATCTGAGCCCAGAAGTTCCAGTGCTGTGCAGGTCGTCAACAACTTCGTACACGAGGCCGGCGCCAGAACCAGATCTTTGTTGAACTGGTCCACCATCTTCCCTGTTTTTGCATTGATAACCAGCGCACTAATCGACGCGTCCTTCGTTCCGTCATTACCCTGAAACACCTTCGCGCACGACTCTTGTGCCTGCAATCCCGCTGCCATCACCAGCAGCAACAATATCATGTATTTTCTCATTCTTCACTGAATTTTTCTGCAAAGGTACTACTTTTTTTTGAACTGACCAAATTTTTTCAGAAAAAAGTGAAGAAAAAAGTGGAGTTACTTATGAAAAAACAAGGGGTATTGTCAAAAATCGGGGGAGGTGGTATTGATAATCAATGATTTAAGCGTGCTATTTTGTCAATCGTTCGAAGACCGTTCGAAGGTGTATGCATGGTGTATGCATGAGGGACTCGATAATGTGAGGGGGAACAAAGAGCAAAGAACAAGGAACATGGAACAAAGAGCAAGGAACAAAGAACAAGGAACAAAGAACAAGGAACAAGGAGCAATGAACAAAGAACAAGGCGGCAAAAAATAGTGCAAAATCTTAGGATGTTTGCATTTTTCTTGCACTTGACTTCTACACTCGCAATGCTCGCATAGCCAGTCAAGGCGGCAAAAAATAGTGCAAAATCATGCGATGTTTGCATTTTTCTTGCACTTGACTTCTACAACTCTATTTCTACAACGAGGCGTTATGTGTTGATATACAATTGATAGCGTTGCATTATGGAAATAGAGTTGTAGAAGTGGTAAAGTTTGAACTCGTTTGTGCCGGCTTGTTTGCTGAAGGAGCATCCGTTAGTGGAGTAGGGCGGGAAACGATAGGATGACCACGTAGGAGCAGCGGGGTCGCCTCATCTTATGGTTATCTTATGGTCATCTTATGGTTGTGTACCCCTTCCGGCGGAGGTGTCCCCGCTATCGGTGACACCTCCGCGTTTCGGAGTGAAGGGGGAACGATGATTTCCGAACAACCTGCATATTTACTCCTAAAACTTTTTTGCTCTAAAGTGCACTTTTTTCATTTTTTCCTTGCACAATTCAAAAATAAATTGTAACTTTGCACCGAAATTGGTGAAAAGGACTGAATTATGGAGACAATAACGGTAAAATACAATCCGGCAAACGCACTTGCAATGAGTGCTATTGAGTTGTTGCAGCGCATCAAGGGAGTCACCATTATTTCCCAGCCAAAAACCTACAAGCCCAATGCAGAAACGGTTGAGGCTATTAAGGAGGTGCGCTCTGGCAAATGCAAGCACTATAAGAGTGCGGATGAGATGTTTGACGATATCCTTTGATGGCCATGTACGAACTCGTTCCGTCAACCAAGTTCAAGAAGGACTTGAAAGTATGCCTCAAAAGAGGATGCCGAAAAGAAGATATCAAAACCGTGCTTGACTACCTGACTGAAAGCGGTCAGGTCCCGTCTGAGTATCAGCCTCATAAACTCGGAGGCGAATACAAAGGGCTATGGGAATGTCATATTAAGCCCGACTGGTTGCTCATTTATGACAGGCAGAAGAGTATCAAGTTGATAGGTCTTGTAAGAACAGGGCGTCATCAAGACCTATTTGACGAGTAAACATTTTAAAATGTAACTAATCCGCGACATTAGTCGCGCCAACTATACGCGTTCAGTGGAACGCACATATATTGAAATAACAGCGTTTATTGACGCTTTGTTCTTGGCAACTCTGAATCTGCTACATTCAAAGAACTATAGTCAAGGCAATGCAACGATAGATGCCTCTGCGTATGTTAACACGATTCGTTGTGTTGACATACAGCGGGCTCTTAAGTTGCTTGTTCTACTATAGTAGGCTTGTAGCAGAGCCGAGAGTTGCGGGACGAGTAACATTCGAGCCCGCTTTATTTTGCCATAGATGAGCGTCTTCGCACAAAAGACTACTATGGCAAACAACAGCAACCTCGGAGCGGCGAAAGCTGCAAAGAACGATGAGTTTTACACACAGTATTTTGATATTCAGAAGGAAGTTAACGCCTATCTGGATTACAACCCCGACACATTCCGTGACAAGACGGTTCTTCTGCCGTGTGATGATCCCGAGTGGAGCAACTTCACCAAGTTCTTTGCGCAGAACTTCGAGCGCCTTGGACTGAAGAAACTCATCAGTACGTCCTATGCTGTTGAGAGCAAGAAATATAAGAACTACGAGCCAACGCTCTTCGAAACAGAAAGCCCGCTGTTTGATGCTGACAAGACACGCACTAAAGGCAAGATTTTCGAACTTACCCGTGACACCAATGGTAGTGGACGCATTGACGTTGACGATTTGGAGTGGCACTACCTTGAAGGTGATGGTGATTTCCGCAGCCCCGAAGTCTGCAAACTCCGCGACGAGGCCGACATCATCGTAACAAATCCCCCTTTCTCGCTGTTTAGGGAGTTTGTGGCATGGATTGTTGAAGCAAAGAAACAGTTTCTTATTATCGGGAACAAAAATGCAATTACTTATAAGGAAGTTTTTCCGCTTATCCGAGATAATAAAGTATGGATGGGACCATCAATTACCAGTGGAGACAGGGAGTTTATGGTTCCAAAAGATTATGACACTCATTCCCCTTCTTTAAGAATTGACGAGCAAGGTAACAAATTTATTCGAGTTCCTGGTGTACATTGGTTTACCAATCTAGAGCACGGACGACGCCACCAACCATTGAAATTAATGTCAATGAAAGATAACATAAGGTATGGAAAGCATAAAGAAATAACTAAGAAGGGATACCCTCACTATGATAATTACGATGCTATTGAGGTTCCATATTCTGATGCAATTCCGGATGATTATTCTGGTATGATGGGTGTGCCCATTACTTTCATAGACAAATATTGTCCTGAGCAATTTGAAATTGTCGGAATGGCGAAACGAGGTGCAGGAGATCCAACGTTAAGGTCTCACATTTATACTATTGAAGATTATCCAAACTATAACGATTTGAATGCGACCCCTACTTTATGGGGCGAGGATGGTAAGCTTTATAATACATATCCCCGTATTCTAATCCGCAAAAAGCAATAAGACATATGAAAACAACACTAAGGACCGATTGGAGCATTGGCGACATCTGCAAGGGCTTCCAGTACAATGAATATGAAGGGAAGGGCCTCTACGGTCTCTCGGGCAAACTGACTATCCAGCCGGAATTTCAGCGCCATTACCTCTATGCTGAGAATGGCGGCAAGAAAGAGATGGACGTCATCACCTCTGTCCGCAACGGTTATCCTCTTGGCCTCATCTATTTCTCCAAAGTAGGCGAGGACCGCTACGAAGTGCTTGATGGTCAGCAGCGAATAACCTCTTTGGGCCGTTTCGTCACGGAGAAGTTCGCGTGGATTGACCAAAACGACAGGCCTTGGTACTTTACCGCATTGAACAAAGATGAACAAGAGACATTCCTCAATACCAAACTCCTTATCTATGTCTGCGAGGGTACAGAGAAAGAGATTAAGGACTGGTTCCGAACCATCAACATCGTGGGCATTCCGCTCAACACACAGGAAACGCTCAATGCAGTCTATAGCGGGCAGTTTGTGACGAAAGCCAAAGAGGAGTTCTCCAACTCCAACAATACCAATGTCAGCAAGTGGGGTCATTTCATCCCTGGTACCGCTCGACGCCAGGATTATCTCCATGCTGCCTTGGCGTGGGTCTCCAGGGACAAGGGCGATGACAAGGCAATCGAAGACTATATGTCCACGCATCGCAACGACGACAATATCCGGGAACTCAAGGCCTACTTCATGTCCGTAATAGACTGGATTACCTCGGTATTCGATTTTCCGCCTGAGCGTGAGATGTGTGGCCTCAGATGGGGCGAGTTATACGAGAAATACCACGACAAAGCCTACAACCCAACCGAAGTGGAGGCCAAAGTGCGTGAATTGTATGAAAGCTTCTATGTCAAAGATAAAAAAGGCATATATGAGTACATCCTCGGTGGTTGTCAGGATACTCGGCTACTCAATGTGCGAGTGTTCGATGAGCCGACCAAGAAAGCGGTCTATGCTACGCAGACAGCCTTGGCAAAAGAGAAAGAAGAGTCTAACTGCCCTTACTGCGCCATCGGTCATGACGCTAACCGTACGCGCATCTGGAAACTTGAGGAAATGGATGCCGACCACGTAACAGCATGGTCTAAAGGTGGTGAGACCTCCATTGACAACTGCCAAATGCTCTGCAAAACACATAATAGAGCCAAAGGAAACAGGTAGAATCATCAAAATCGGATACAACCAGAGGAAACGACTGGAATAGGAAGTTAGGGCGGTCACAAGGCCGCTCTGCTTTTTTCAGGGTTACACAAGATGTGAGATGTGAAAAGTGAAGACCCCCTCCGGCTCCCCCTGGTTAGGGGGGAGGGAGGTGAAATGTGAGAAAGAGCAAAGAACAAGAGTCAAGAGTCAAGAGAAAAAAGTCGCGAGACAAGAGTCAAGAGTCATGAGACAAGAGGCAAAAGTCTAAGAATAGGAGAAAGGATTTGAGGATAGTATTGGCCGGAAAAGCTGTTTTTTTTCAAAAGTATGAGCAAAAATGCATTTTTCTTCAAATAATATTTGCATATGTCAGAAAAAAGCAGTACCTTTGCACCCAAATTGGTTAATATGCCCTAAAGGGCAATGATTAGAGAGACTATGGCAGAAATACTGAAATACACTATCCCCGCATTGCTGGTGCTGCTGGCAACGTGTGTGGTGCTTTGGAAAATGCTGCAGGACGACCGCGAGAAGCGTGCGTTTGAACTGAAGCGCAAGTCGCAGAAAGAAATCACCCCGCTTCGTTTGCGCGGATATGAGCGTCTGGCGCTCCTGCTGGACCGCACTACCCCCGAGGCA
>ONXE01000198.1 GCA_900321775.1 uncultured Bacteroidales bacterium | reverse complement strand
GTGGGGAAGAACGAGAAACGCAGCGAACCGTACTGGCGGTTCAGTTTGGGGATGCGGATAGTGCGCTGCGATTTGGCGTTGAAGTCGTGGTTCGGATACTCCCACGTATCATACCCCGCGCGGCGACCTTCGATCGTATGCTCACCCCAACGCAATTCCACCTCGCGTACGTTGTGACCACGGAACTTGCCGTCCACCCATATCTCCGTCTCTTCATCTGCGGGCTGAATCACGAACAGCGCAAAAGCCGGAACCAGATTGGCCACCACTTCGGTCCGTTCGCCCACTTTCACTTCCACGGCCTTTTCGAAACGCTCATAGCGGTCCTTGATTACGGTCACGTTGTGGAATCCAGGCTCAATGCGGATGCTGCCCGAGGCCTGATGCTCCTCTTCGTCCACGCGTACAATGCAATTAGGCTGCGAAGTGCTGACTACTATCTCGCCGTAGTTGTTCTCCATCGTGATGGTGTCGTTGTAGGCTTTGCTGCGCAGTACCCGGAACTGTGCCGAGTAAGCTTTGTACAAACGAGCCTGAATCAGCACCTCATGTTTGCCTATCGTCAGCGTGTCGGTATATCGCACGTCATTGCATGTAACAGGCGCACCACCGTCTATCGAGATAGTGTACGGCACATGTTCGCAGTAGAAATTCACGTTCTGGTAAGCACTCGATTCCTGCGGCAGACCCGTAGTAATCTTCGCGCTATAGACGTTTCCAGGCTTCAGCGAGACGCGATA
The DNA here is from genome assembly GCA_900321775.1 of uncultured Bacteroidales bacterium. GTDB lineage: Bacteria > Bacteroidota > Bacteroidia > Bacteroidales > Paludibacteraceae > Colicola. Next base: position 2,199 of record ONXE01000198.1, on the reverse strand, counting down.
GTCCTTCAGCGGCGTGCAGTTGGTGCAGCGTATCGTGATTTTCTTCACGTCCGCGCTCACCCACACCCACACTTCGTCGTCTTTCAGCTCGCGGTGTTCCACTTGTTGGGCACCCATGCTGAACTTGATCTCGTCGCCAAGCGGAGTTTCAAACTTAATCAGGGCGCAGCGTTCACCGTTCTGGTCCAGAATCTTCGAGGTGCGTTGCGACAAGTCCTTCACTTCGTGTGTCAGCGGGGTCACCTTGACTTTATATTCCGCCATCACGATTTGGGCTACCAGCAGTAATCCGCTGATTAGCATGTACTTAGAAATTCCATTCCGCATAATCCATTAATGCATTTTTGTCTTCATCCCACACGCGTACATGAATGACAGGCTTTTCGGGGTCCGAGATGTCTGCCAGCAGGAACAGATAGCCTTTGTCGGCGTAAGTGGTTGAATAATAGTGTTGTTTGATGATGATTTGATAACGTTCCGAGTCGCGACTGGTTTTCTTCACAGTTGCATCCTCGAACTGGATATTTACGTACTCCTGCTTGGCAAACACTTGCCTGAGGCGTTCGATATACTGACTCTTGGTCATACGGCATTTCTCGTAGCGGTCCTGATTGATTGCCACCACGTCCGCTGCTTTGTGCTCGGGAATCTTGTTGCCGATGATGATCAGCGCGTCCTCCGAGAACACGGCGTCCAGATAGTCCAGACGCTCCAGCGCATAAGCGGTCTTGTAGTTCTCCAGGAAGTTCACCAGCACTTGTCTGGACTGCTGTTCCCACATGCTGTGGCGCATGATATCGTCCAACGCACTCTGTTCCAGACCGAAGTTGATGCCGTCTATCTTGCCGTCTTTGATGTAGAACACCAGGTCCTCCACAAACGATTTGTTGTTCTTCTTGAACGAGAACTTGGCCTTGACGCCGCGCACCAGATATCCGTTGGCAAACGAACTGGTTACTAGCTCCGAACGGTCCACAATCTTGGCGTTGCCGTACTTGATCAGTTTCTCGAACCATTTCCATCCGTTGGTGGTGCACAGGGGCTTGATCTCATCGTATTTGCGGGTCTCAATAGCCTTCAGCATCGGTGCTACGATGTCGGCTTGCTGTTGCAGCTCTTTCTTGTCCACGGCAGCTACGGCCATCGAGTCGGTCTTCATGTCACGCAGCACTTTCGATGCCGTGGCTACGGGCTGCGGTTTCTCCTCCTGAATCATGGTCAGGGTGATGCGTTTCTCGAACTGAGGGAAGGGGATAATCGACGACTGTTGCGTCAGCAGGTCGTTCACTACGGGGTCGGATTTCCACAGCCTCTCGCCGATATACTCCAGCCTCAGGCGCAGTTGCGTCGCATCTGCCGGCACTTCCACCACAGCCACACCGTCTTTCAGCGCGGCGTTGTTCCATTCAAAACCATCGAAGAACTTGTAGTCGCAGCTCACGATAGGCCGGCTTTTGTAGGTGAACGTCAGTTCCACCTCGTGTTTGTCCTCATCTGCGGGAAGACGTTTGTCCGCTACAATCTTGCAGCTGTCCATCACATCACCGATGCGCTCTTTCAGTGCCGAGAACAGCATCGTCCCGTTTTCTGTGGTCAGGTTGGTGCTGTGCTCCTCAGGAATACTTCCAATCAGCTTCAGCGCCCAATAGTAGTTACGAAGCGCGTCGCCAATCTTGTTGTTCTTCTCGGCGCGGTCACCGGCGGCTATCAGGTCGCGAATCTTCTTTTTCCGGGCATCAAACATCCTGTCTATCTCTGCCGTTTCGACGTACCGGAGCACAAAATACGAGCCATCCATGTCTTTGACGATGCGCCTGCAGTTGGGGATAGAAACCGTGCTGCTGATCTTCAGCACACCTGTGGTCGAAACCGACGATTTGGCCTCGTCACCCTGTTGCTCATTGGTCATGGTGGTTAAGGTCTCACTGTTCACGTCCACTACAATCTGGCTGATCAGGTCCTTGATGGCCTCTTCATCTGCGGCTTTGTAATTCTCGTTGAACCCCTGGCCCCACACATACGCGGGATTGCTGCGGATATCGTCTATATCCTCTGCCCAAAGGCTTGGAGCTACGCTCAGCAGAGCTATCGATATAATTGTCTTTACTTTCATTGCAGTTTGATTAATTGTGCCGTTTCACCCTTGTATTTTGGCATTGCGTCACCCACGGACGAACGAATGTACGTCGGGTCGCAGAT
>ONXE01000108.1 GCA_900321775.1 uncultured Bacteroidales bacterium | reverse complement strand
TGATACCCAAAACCGCCGAATGGTGGGAGAGCAACTGGCACAAACTGCTGGTGTCTCTTCTGCTGGGCGTGCCTACGGCTGCCTGGCTGGGGCTGCATAATATGTCTGACGAAATCGTTCACCAGATGGTGTACGACTACGTGCCTTTTATTCTCCTGCTGATGGCGCTGTTTGTCACGACGGGCGGCATCTGCATCCGCGGCGACCTGCACGCCACGCCTCTGACGAACACCATCATCCTTGCCATCGGCTGGGTGCTGGCCTCTTTTATGGGCACAACGGGCGCGGCGATGCTGCTGATACGATTGCTGCTCAAGACGATAGAGCAACGCAAGTACAAGGTTCACACCATCCTGTTCTTCATCGCTATTGTGGCCAACTGCGGCGGCTTGCTGACTCCGCTCGGTGATCCCCCGTTGTTCCTGCTCTTCCAGAAAGGTGCGTCCTTCGGTTGGTGGCTGCAGAACATGACCATGGAATGGCTGCTGACGGGTGCTTTGCTGCTGTTGGCTTACTTCCTGTTGGACACCTACTTAGCCCGCAAAGAGCCGTTGGAACTGCTTATGGCCGACGGTCGCGAAGTTGAGCCTATCCGCATCTCGGGGCATATCAATATCTTCTGGCTCCTGTGCGTGATTGCGAGCACGATGTTCCTGAACGCGACGTACATTCCCGCGATGGGGGCCGCAGATGCGCCGTGGTACTTGCGTCTGCTGCGCGAATGGGCGTTCATCCTCATCATTGCTGCCAGTTGGTGGACCACCAAGAAGAGCGTGCGCGAGGAGAATCATTACAGTTGGACGCCGATTATGGAAGTGGCCTGCGTGTTCGTGGGCATCTTTGCCACGATGACGCCGGCTCTGATGTTCCTCCACAGCCTCAAAGATACGATTCAGACGGTTATCAGCGAGCCTTGGCAGTATGTCTATTGCACGGGTCTCCTCTCCTCTTTCCTTGACAACGCACCTACGGCAATGGTGTTCAACTCGATGGCCCCCGAGGGCGAAGTGGCCGGTCTGGCCGCAGACGCTTTCCTCAAGGCGATATCGATGGGTGCGGTGTTCTTTGGCTCGCTCACGTATATTGGCAACGGGCCGAACTTCATGGTCAAGTCCATCGCCGAGCAAGAGGGAATCAAGATGCCGAGTTTCTTCGGGTATATGTTCAAGTTCTCCTTGATTGTCTGCCTGCCCATCTATATCATCGTGCAACTTATCCTCATCTAAAAGCATAAGTAACAAATGAGTTTAGTATCCGACATAACCGCTTGGTATTCAGCCCACATGTCCTATTGGTCCATAGGTGGGCTGATGGCCGTGGAATCGAGTTTCATCCCCTTCCCGAGCGAAGTGGTTGTTCCGCCCGCCGCGTATGTGGTAGGCGTGGACAGTGCCTCGGCCCTTTGTGTGTCCGAGCATTACTGGGTCAATGTGGCCCTTATCATCCTGGTGGCCTCTCTCGGCGCTATCCTTGGTGCCGTCATCAACTACGCGCTCTCCGTGTGGCTCGGCCGGCCTATTATCTACAAGTTCGCCGACTCCCGCCTGGGGCACATGCTGCTTCTCAGTTCCGAGAAGATTCAGCGCGCTGAGGCCTATTTCAACGAGCACGGCAAAGTGTCCACATTCGTGGGCCGACTCATCCCCGGCATCCGCCAACTCATCTCCATCCCCGCAGGACTGGCACGGATGAACTTCGGCGCTTTTCTGGGCTACACTTTCCTCGGCGCCTCTATCTGGAACACCGTTCTGGCCTTGCTCGGCGTAGTAGCCAAGGGCAATCAGGACCTCATCGAACAGTATAGTCACGAACTGTCCATTGGCATCCTCGCCGTACTGGCGTTGGTTGTTATCTGGTTCATCGTCAAGTATATCCTCAAGAGCAAGAAAGCATGACTCCCAAACCGGACATAGTCATCCAATACGAGCAGCGCAAGGCTTCCGGCGAGTCCCTCTATTTCGACCCGGTCGAACTGGAGGACATCTTCCATTACTACACGGAAGAAGGTCGTATGGAGGAACAGGAGGAGGTGCTTCGTCTCGCGCGCAAGTTGCATCCGGACGATTTCGTTACCATTACGCTCGAGGCCGAATATTCGCTTAACATTGACGACCCAGACGGGTGCCTTTTGTTCCTCGAGCCTATCTTTGACGAGAACAATATCATGCATTGTATCCTCAAGTCGGGGGCGCTGGCGCAGAAAGGTGACCTTCAGGGCGCAATCGAGTATGGCGAGATGGCCCTTGAGGGCGACGACCCGCTTATTGCTTACGACATTGGTCTGGGTTTCATGAATGCCAATCAGCCTACAGTAGCTTTGCGGTACTATACCCGCTGCCTGGAGGCTTATCCCGAGGACCTTCGGACTCTCCTGGGTATCCTCTATTGCCTCAATCAGGTTGGTACGCCCGAAGAGATTATCCGGTACGCCGACCGGGCTCTTGACCTCGATTCGTTCTGTCTGGAAGCCTGGATTGCCAAAGGCAATGCGCTGGGTCAGCAGGACAAATGGAAAGAGGCCGAGGAGTGTTGCGACTACGCCATGGCTATTCAGCCCGAAAACGGCGATTGTGCCCTCATGAAGGTCAACTGCTGCATTCAGCAGAACCGCCACGACGAGGCTCTCCATTTTGCCGAAGAGGCCGCCAAGCGCGTCTATAACGAGGCCAAAGCCAACGTCCTCCTTCTTGCGGCGCATCTTTATATCGAGAAAGAGCGCATGGAGGAGGCCAAGAACGCCGTGTGGGGCGCAATCGAAGCCTGCCCCTCCGATAGCGAGATATTCAACCGGGCCATCTATGCCTTCGTGGACTGCCACGACCCCGTCTCCGCCCTGGTTCTCCTGCGTGACCGCTTCCAGCGCGAGGGTGACAAAATGGACCCGCAACTGCTGATACTCATGGGCGATTTGTACACGCAGCAGAACAACTACGAAGCCGCCCTCGAGACTTACCTCGTCCTCGTCAAAGTGATGCCTTCACCCACCGTGTGGACGATGACCGGCAGCACGTATCTAGCCCTCAGCAAGTACCGCAGAGCCTACACTTATTTCCAGAAGGCTGCGGCTGAAGACCCCATCTGGCAAACCTACGTCCTGTTAGCCGTTTGTGCGCACGAGATGGGGTGGGATACCGCTGCCGCCAACAATTATATCCTGGCGTATAACCTCAACTCGCAGGGCGCATACGACTTGCTCAAGGCCATCTCGCCTATGCTTACCGAATCCTTCGAGAAGAAGCAGATTTTCCTCGAGGCCGAGCAGTGGCGGCACAAGCAACTCGTCAAACAACTGCTCGCCGCCGAGGCCCGACAGAAAGAGGACGAACAGCCCGAGCAGCCTGAGCAGTCCGAGCCGCAAATCCAAATGGAAGAAATCATTACGAAAGACAACAAAAAAACAAAATAAATATGGCAACTCAAGAAGAAACATTCAAAAAGATCGTCGCTCATTGCAAAGAGTACGGTTTTGTGTTCCCCTCTTCCGAGATCTATGATGGTCTCGCAGCCGTGTACGACTACGGCCAGAACGGAGTGGAACTGAAGAACAACATCAAACGTTACTGGTGGGACTCGATGACCCTCTTGCACGAAAACATCGTCGGTATCGACGCAGCTATCTTTATGCACCCCACCGTCTGGAAAGCTTCGGGACACGTGGACGCATTCAACGATCCGCTGATTGACAACCGCGATTCCAAGAAGCGCTATCGCGCCGATGTGCTCATCGAGGAGCAGCTGGCCAAGATTGAGGAGAAAATCAACAAAGAGATTGAGAAGGCTCATAAGCGTTTTGGCGACGCCTTCGACGAAGCGCAGTTCCGCGCCACCAATGCCCGCGTACTGGAGCATCAGGCGCATTTCGATGCTCTCCATCAGCGCTATTCCGACGCCATGAACAAGATGGACCTCGATGAACTCAAGCAGATCATCCTCGATGAGGAAATCGTTTGCCCCATCAGCGGCACCCGCAATTGGACCGATGTGCGTCAGTTCAACCTGATGTTCTCCACAGAGATGGGCTCTACCGCTGACGGTGCGATGCGCGTTTATCTGCGCCCCGAGACGGCACAGGGTATCTTCGTCAACTACCTGAACGTCCAGAAAACCGGCCGTATGAAACTGCCTTTCGGTATCGCGCAGATAGGCAAGGCTTTCCGCAACGAGATCGTAGCGCGCCAGTTCATCTTCCGTATGCGTGAGTTCGAACAGATGGAGATGCAGTTCTTCATCAAGCCCGGAACAGAACTCGATTGGTTCAACCACTGGAAGCAGTTCCGACTCAAGTGGCACAAAGCCCTCGGACTGGGCGACGACAAGTATCGTTTCCATGACCACGAGAAACTGGCGCACTACGCCAATGCTGCCACCGACATCGAGTTCCAGATGCCTTTCGGCTTCAAGGAAGTGGAGGGAATCCACAGCCGCACCAACTTCGACCTCTCGCAGCACGCCAAGTACTCCGGCAAGAAAATCGAGTACTTCGACCCCGAGACCAACACGTCTTATACGCCTTATGTCATCGAGACATCCATAGGCGTGGACCGTATGTTCCTCTCTATCCTTTGCGGCGCGTACAAGGAGGAGCAGCTGGAGGGCGGCGACACGCGCGTCGTGCTCAACCTCCCGCCGGTGTTGGCTCCTGTCAAAGCCTGCGTCATGCCGCTCGTGCGCAAGGACGGACTGCCCGAAAAAGCACGCGAGATCATGGATATGCTCAAGTTTGATTTCCATACCACCTACGACGAGAAGGACTCCATCGGCAAGCGCTATCGCCGCCAGGACGCCATCGGCACGCCTTTCTGCATCACTGTGGACCACGACACGCTGGAGGACAACTGCGTCACCATCCGTTTCCGCGACACGATGGAGCAGGAGCGCGTCAAGATTGACGACCTCCACGACATCATCCGCAAAGCCACGGATATGAAGGTGCTCTTCCGCAAGATTATGAACTCCAACTGAGCGAAACAGTAACATGACTTTCCGTCGCGTCATAGCATCCATCTGCATCGTCGTCGGCTGCGTTTTGCTGATGGCCGCGCTTCTGTTTGCAGTAGCGCAGTCCAGCCGCGTCCAGACGGCTGCAGTGGGTGCTGTGTTGCGACAGGTCCAAACCTCTCTCCATACCCGCGCCGAGGTAGAGAAAGTGGACTACACCTTCCCCAACCGTCTCCTCGTTCAGGGCATTCTCCTTGAGGACCAGTTGGGCGATACGCTCCTATATGCGGACACCCTCCGCGCGCGCTTCGACCTCCTTGCACTTGTGCGGGACGACAAGGTTGCTTTCCGCCGCGTGGACCTTGCGCACGTCCGCCTCTACGCGCATCCCGTCTTCTGCGAGACCGACTCACTTCGGCTCGACTCCGTCATGAACTACCGGTTCCTCGTTGACGCTTTCCACCGGGATAAACGTCGCGAAGGACCTTTCCCCATCCGCCTTGAGGTCAAGAACGTCAGCATTCGCGATGCCCGTCTGCAGTATGCCGACTGGCTTCTCCACCTCGATGATTCCGCCCTCGGGCTCAATCACCTCTCCGCCGATTCGCTTGATGCCGAAGTCGATAACCTCGCCCTGACCGTCCGCCGCTGCGACCGCTTTGTGGCAGGCGGAGGCCCCCTCGACCCCAGTGCTGAGACGTTCTGCTTGAATGATTTCCACGGACGTGTCATCCTCACGCCTCAATATCTCTCCCTTCCCGAGGTTTATGTGGCCCTGCCCTCTACCCGTTTCCGCGCCACAGAGATGCTTTTGCAGCGCGGCGACTCCACGTTCCTCCAACCCTCGTCCGCCGTCTCTTTCCATATGCAGCAGGCCCATCTTCACCCCGCCGACCTTGCGCTCTTCGTTCCCTCCCTGCGCTCTTTCCGCGGCTATATCGATGCCCACGGACTGCTGCTCGGCCGCGTGGACTCACTCCATGCTGCTGACCTCTCCCTCGCCTACAACGGACAACGGATTCTCCTTGGCGATGTCACGGCCGACGGACTGCCCGATATCCACGCCACCGACTGGCGGGTCGAGTGCCGCGACCTCTTCGTCAATAGTGCGCTCCTGCAGGATTTCGTCTCCAACCTCATGGGCAAACCTTTCCGCATGCCCGCGCCCGTCGCACGCCTTGGCGATATGCACTACCGCGGCAGCCTCGCAGGGCAGATTCGCGACCTCGCTCTCCACGGCGTCTTCACCTCCGCCCTCGGAAATATCACTACCAACGGCCGCGCCTCCATCGACACGACCTATTCGCTCCTTACCTTCACCGGCGACATAGCCACCCGCCGCTTTGCCCTCGGGCGCATGCTCGACAACCGTCAACTCGGTAAAGCCTCCCTCTCTGTGCATGTCGATGGCCGTATGGCCGACGATGCACCTTTCTCGGGATCCGTTCGCGCCAAGGTGGATCAACTTCGTTTCCACGACTACGACTACCGCGACCTAACCCTCGATGGCACTTTCCGCAACAAAGTCTTCGACGGCATCATCCGGTCCGACGACCCCAACCTCAACCTCGCCTTCAACGGCCGCGTGGACCTCTCCCGCACTTTGCCCGCCTACGATTGTACTCTCTTGTGCCACCACCTTCGCCTCGGGCAGCTCCATCTCTCCGAGAAGTACGCCGACTCCGACCTCAGTTTCGCTCTG
>ONXE01000017.1 GCA_900321775.1 uncultured Bacteroidales bacterium | reverse complement strand
GACTATATCCTTTCGGAGAAAGATATGAGCTCTACCGACGCCACGGGAGCCAGCAAGGACAAGGAGATTACCGAGGAACGTGAAGCCACTATTCTGGGTCGCGGCACGTACCACGAGCATGCACGCAACAGTCTTGAGGCGGGTGTGGCCACGGTGCAACACGATGGCGAGTGGCGGTTGGGGCAGAACAAGATGCGTTGGGGTGTCAGCCTGCAGGGCGAGTGGATCCACGACCATATCAGCGAATGGGAATGGCGCGACTCGGCGGGTTATTCGATGCCCGTCACCGACAGCACGATGGAACTGTTCTACGCTATGCGCGGCGAGACACGGATGCAATCGCTGCGAGCTCAAGCATACCTGCAGGACACCTACACCTGGGCCACCGACCGCGGCGACGTACTCCTGACGGGAGGCGTGCGTTTCCACTACTGGTCCTTCAACCGCGAGCCACTGTTCTCGCCGCGAGCCAGCGTCACGTGGATTCCCGGATGGAAACGTGACCTCACACTCCGACTCGCTACAGGCCTCTATTATCAGGCACCTTTCTACAAGGAGCTCAGAAACACCCTCACCTACGAAACCGGTTTGACGCGTCTGGAACTCAACCGCGACATACGCGCACAACGCTCCGTTCACGTTATCCTCGGCTCCGACTATTATTTCCGCGCCTGGGGTCGACCCTTCAAGTTCACCGCTGAAGCATACTACAAGTATATGGATCGTCTGGTCACGTATTCCGTGGACAACGTACGCGTGCGCTATTCCGGCAAAAACGATGCCGAAGGCTATGCGCTGGGCTTGGATCTGAAGTTGTACGGCGAACTGGTGCCGGGAGCTGACAGTTGGATCAGTTTCTCCACCATGACCTCCAAAGAACGACTCATCGAGCATCCGAAACTGGGTTGGATGAGTCGCCCCAACGAACAACGCTACAACTTCACCCTGTTCTTCCAGGACTATTTTCCGCGCTGGCCGCAATACGTGTTCCACCTGAAGTTCACCTTCAGCGACGGTCTGCCTTTCGGCTATCCGCGCAACTTGGATACGCGTAACACCCTTCGCTCGCCGGCCTTCAAACGCATCGACCTGGGCGTGAGTCGCGTGTTCCGTTACGGGCAAGAGAAATGGATGCGCAACCGCCATGTGGACGCCTGGTGGCTGCAGTTCGAAGTGCTCAACGTAGTGGGCTGGAACAACGTCAACTCCTACTCGTGGATTACCGACTTCTCCGACCGCGCGTGGGCCGTACCCAATTACCTGACAGGGCGAATGTTTAACTTCAAAGTAATTGTTGATTTCAAATAACTATGGCTAACACCCAAGACACACCGATGATGAAGCAGTTCAACGACATCAAGGCCAAATATCCTGATGCGTTGCTCCTTTTCCGCTGCGGAGATTTTTACGAGACTTATTGCGACGATGCCGTTCGCGCAAGCAAGATACTGGGTATCACCCTCACGCACCGCTCATCGGTTGGCGGTACGGCAGCCAGCAGTATCGAAATGGCCGGTTTCCCCTTCCATGCATTGGATTCGTACCTGCCAAAACTGGTGCGGGCCGGACTACGAGTGGCCATATGCGACCAGTTGGAGGACCCCAAACTGACCAAGAAACTGGTCAAGCGCGGCGTAACGGAGTTGGTGACTCCGGGCGTTAGTTATTCTGACACCACCGTTCCCGCGCGGGAGAACAATTTCCTCGCATGCGTCCATTTCGGCAAAGAGGGCAAGCATGACGCCATAGGTGTCAGTTTTCTGGACATCACCACAGGCGAGTTCCTCGTGGCTCAAGGCGCACCCACGTATGCCGAGAAACTAATCAGCCATTTCCAGCCCAAAGAGGTGCTCTATCTCCGCGGCAAGCGCAGCGACTTCGAACAGGTGTTCGGCAATCGTCTGTTCACGTTCGAACTGGAGGACTGGATGCTCACCGAACAAGCCGCAACCGACCGACTGACGAAGCAGTTTGAGACAGCCTCGCTCAAGGGATTCGGCGTGGACAAAGTGCCGTTGGGCGTAGTAGCAGCCGGAGGCATCATGCATTATCTGGACATGACGCAGCACCTGCAAACAGCGCATATCAAACACTTCAGTCGCATCGAGGAGGACCGCTACATGTGGTTGGACCGATTCTCGCTGCGCAACCTGGAAATCTTCCCCACCGGCGATTCGCCCGAGGCCACCTCGCTGCTCGAGGTCATCGACCGCACCAGTTCGCCCATGGGTGGACGTCTGCTGCGCAGATGGCTCAGTTTGCCTCTCAAATCAGTCAAACCCATACGCCAGCGTCAGGAGGTGGTGGAGTATTTCTTCCGCCATCCCGAAGTGCGCGAACAGATAGCCGCCAACCTGAGTAACATGGGCGATGTGGAACGTCTTATCAGCAAGGTCAGTACCGGGCGCGTGACGCCTCGCGAGATGCTGAGTCTGGGCTACGCGCTCCGCGACAGCGAACCTATCCGCGCCTTGTGCGTGGCTTCGGATGAAGAGCGACTCATGCAACTGGGACAGAAGATAGCCCTTTGCTCCTCCATGCGCGAACGTATCGAGCGCACCGTCTGCCCCGACGCACCCGCGCAGCAAGGCAAACCCGGTGTCATCAGACGAGGCGTGGACAGCGAACTGGACGAGCTGCGGGACTTGCATACCAACGCCAAAGAGTATCTGGAGAACCTACAGCAACGCGAGGCAGAGGCCACCGGCATCCCCTCTCTGAAGATTGGTTTCAACAACGTCTTCGGCTACTACCTGGAGGTGCGCAACACTTACAAGGACATGGTTCCGCAGGACTGGATTCGCAAACAGACGCTCGTACAGGCAGAACGCTATATCACGCAGGAACTCAAAGACTATGAGCAGAAAATCCTCGGCGCCGAAGAGCGTATAGCTGTCATCGAGAATCGCCTGTTCGGCGAACTTATCCTCGCCATGACCGACTTCGTGCCCGCTATTCAGATCAACGCCATGATTCTGGCCGAGATTGATTGTCTGCTGTCTTTTGCCATCACGGCCGAGCAATACAAATACATCTGCCCGGAAGTCAACGACTCGCTGGCCCTCACTATTCACGGAGGAAGACATCCGGTCATCGAGCGCCAATTGCCCCGCGGCGAACAGTATGTGCCCAACGACATTCATCTGGACAACAACGGCCAGCAGATCATCATCATAACCGGCCCGAACATGGCTGGTAAGTCTGCCCTACTCCGCCAAACGGCGCTAATCGTGCTTCTCGCACAAATAGGCTCCTTTGTGCCGGCCGAGTCCGCGCAGATAGGCGTCATCGACAAGATCTTCACGCGCGTGGGTGCCAGCGACAATATCTCCCTGGGTGAGTCCACGTTTATGGTCGAGATGAACGAGGCGGCAGCTATCCTCAACAACCTGTCTGAACGCTCACTGGTGCTCTTCGACGAGTTGGGCCGCGGCACTTCCACCTACGACGGCATCTCCATCGCCTGGGCTATTGTGGAGTATATCCACGACTCCAAGTTCCAACCCAAAACCCTCTTCGCCACCCACTACCACGAGCTCAACGACCTCATGAAATCGTTCTCGCGCGTACGTAATTATAACGTGTCTGTGCGCGAAGTGGACAAAAAAGTGATTTTCCTGCGCAAACTCGTTCCGGGAGGGTCCGAGCACTCTTTTGGTATCCATGTGGCCAAGATGGCGGGTATGCCGACCAAGATTGTGGAAAGGGCCGAGAAGATTCTGGAACAACTGGAGAGTCAGCGCGACAAAAGCACCATCGGCAAGCCGCAGGTCAAACCGCGTCAGACGGGCGACGACCTCCAACTGTCGTTCATCAAACTGGAAGACCCCGTTCTCGAGCAGATTCGCGACGAGTTCCTCCATTTGGATGTGGACAACCTCACTCCCCTCGAGGCTCTCAACAAGCTGAACGACCTCAAGCACATCATCTCCGGCAAGTAACCCTAAAAGCCGCAATATCACAGAAACAAATAAGACCCATAGGTTCCATTGGACTTATGGGTCTCAGGCCTTATAGGGCCTATAGGGCAAATAGATCCTATAGGTCCTTTTTTCAACGTCAGTTGGACAGTGTTGTCGAATTGATTTCGCCTTTCATCTCGTCGATTACCTTGAGCAGATACTGGCCGTACTGGTTCTTGAGCATGGGTTTGGCCAGTTCGCGCATTTTCTCTTCGCTGATCCAGCCGTTGCGGTAGGCGATGCCTTCCAGACAAGCTATCTTCAGGCCTTGACGTTTCTCTATCACTTCCACGAAGGTGGATGCCTCAGCCAGCGAGTCGTGCGTGCCGGTGTCGAGCCATGCAAACCCGCGTCCGAACACTTGCACCTTGAGTTCGCCGTCGTTCAGGAAAGACTGATTGACAGTGGTTATCTCCAGTTCTCCTCGGGCTGAGGGTTTGATATGTTTGGCTATGTCCACCACTTTGTTGGGGTAGAAATATAGTCCGACCACGGCGTAGTTGGACTTGGGCATTTGGGGTTTCTCCTCGATGGAAAGGCAATTGCCCTCACGGTCGAACTCGGCCACGCCATAACGCTCCGGGTCGCTGACCCAGTAGCCGAAGACAGTGGCTTTGTGGTTCTCCTCGGCATCACGCACGGCGTTACGCAACAAGCCCGTGAAGCCGTTGCCGTGGAAGATATTGTCTCCCAACACCAGGCAAACGCTGTCGTTGCCAATGAACTGTTCGCCGATGATGAATGCTTGCGCCAAACCGTCCGGACTGGGCTGTTCGGCATACTCGAAATGCACACCATAGTCGCTGCCGTCACCCAGCAAGCGTTTGAAGCCAGGCAAGTCGTAGGGTGTAGAGATAATCAGTATATCCCGGATTCCTGCCAGCATCAGTGCGCTGATGGGATAATACACCATCGGCTTGTCGTAGATGGGCAGCAACTGCTTGCTCACACCCTTGGTGATGGGATACAAGCGTGTTCCGCTGCCGCCTGCCAATACTATTCCTTTCATATGGCTGTAGTTATCCTGTTATTTCCCAAAAACAGCCTCGTAGTCCTTGCGGAACTTCTCTATACCCTGGTCAGTGAGGGGATGTTTGGTCATCTGCTCAATCACCTTGTAGGGAACGGTGGCTATGTCGGCTCCGGCCAAGGCGCACTCGGTCACGTGCATGGGGTGACGTACGCTGGCGGCGATGATCTCCGTTTGGATGCCGTGGATGTTGAATATCTGCGCCACTTCTTCTATCAGGTCGGTTCCACGAGTGCTGATGTCGTCCAGACGGCCAAGGAAGGGGCTGACAAAAGCAGCGCCGGCACGTGCAGCCAGCAGGGCTTGGTTAGCCGAGAAAATCAGCGTCATGTTCACCTTGATACCCTCTGAGGCCAGCGTGTGACACGCCTTCAGGCCCTCAACGGTCATAGGGATCTTGACGACCATGTTCTTGTGAATCTTGGCTATCTCGCGCCCTTCTTTAATCATACCCTCGGCATCGGTGGTGGTAGCCTTCACTTCGCCGCTGATAGGGCCGTCAACAATCGAGGCAATCTCGGCTACGACCTGCTTGAAATCGCGGCCTTCTTTAGCAATCAGGGAGGGGTTGGTGGTAACGCCACAGATGACGCCCATGTCGTTGGCCTTGCGGATATCGTCCACATTGGCGGTGTCTAAGAAAAATTTCATAATAAGAGAGTTTATAGTTTGTGGGTGCAAAGTTACGACTTTTTTTTGACATATGCAAATTTTTTAGAAAAAAAAATCAAAATGGTCCTATTTTTGCTTTGGGACTCTTTCTTATGTCGGCTGAAGGGTTAGAAGCCGGAGGCGGCCTGTCAGGCATGCTTGAGAGAAATGAACAATCTATAGTTTTTCATTCCGATAGCATGCAAAAAACAAATTCTGCGATTTCAGTGGTTCTGTGTGAAGTTAAGAAAAAATACTCTTTTTTTCATTTTTCTTGCAAAAGACTTGGTCATGTCAAAACTTTTCACTAACTTTGCAGCGCAATTCACTAAAACTGGAGCATTATGTTTTTCGGCTTGAAAAAAAAGATCATGTCCCGGGCTATTGCCAAAAGAAACAAGCAATACCCCTTTGATTACAACTACGCAGAAGACTTTTCACTCGACGGAGAAACAGACACACTGCTGAACAACTCGTATTACTTCTCAGCACACGACGAGAACATGTCCTTCTTTGCGCGTCTGGGCAGACGAACAGACAAAGAGGAAACATGGTTTGTAATTCGTTTGGATGGCCAACTCTACTCTCTTGACAAAGAGATCTTCCTGCAGGGAGGCTCGCCCATCCGCGTAGAGAAACGCAACGGACTTTGGACCATCACGTACGAAGGCAAGCTCAACGAGCAAGACCAGATAACCTTCCGCGCCGCATTCACGCCCAAACAGCAACCTATTGATTTCACGAGCAACATGCCCGCCGAGCGAATGGCTACAGGCGTGGCCAACGAGCACTGGAACAAACAGTTCTTCAGCGAACTGCAGAACATAAGCGGGCAATGCCACTACGAACAGGAAGGTGAACTGAACGGAAGCATGACCCTGAACGGAAAAAACACAGAATTTCATCTGCCTTGCGTGCGAGATCACTCGTTCGGAAAACGCGACTGGAACTACATGAACAACCACCTTTGGCTCATGGCCGTTTCGGCTTCCCGACAATTCAACTACAGCATGGTTTCCTACCCCGTGATGAGTGTACTAGAGGTCGGCAACTACCGCGACAACACAGGTCAGCATTACATGCTGCAGGCCAATCTGGACCTACAAACAGTGAGTGACGGCAGCATTCCTCAAGAGCTGAGTTTGCAGATGCTGCTGGACAACGGAAAGCAAGTGTCAGTGCAGGTAAAAAAACTAACCGGAGTGACCTACCATTTCCAAAACGGGCAATATATACTACACGAAAATATCGCAGATTTTCTGATTGACGGAAACCCATGCCGAGGCATTTTGGAGATAGGTTTTAACTGCGACAGCAACCGCTATTTTAATCAACGAAACTTGAACACAATCCAACGATGAAGATATACCAGTTAGGCCGGTTACCCGGAGAGATCTACGCCTCCGTTGGCGGAAAAGCCAAGGGCTTGGATTTGCTGCTAAGACATGAGTTCAATGTACCCAAAGGGTTTGTGATAACCGACATCGACAAGATAGACGAAAACGCTGTTTATCAGGCCTTTGACGCCTTAGGAGCAACAAAGGTTTCGGTTCGTTCTTCCGCATCCAACGAAGACCAGGCTGCCGCGTCCAATGCCGGCCAGTACGAGACATTCCTTTTTGTGGACCGCAAGCATCTGATAGAAAGTGTACGCAAATGTGTGGCCTCGCTGGATGCGCAGCGTGTGAAGGGCTACGCCGAGCATTTCGACCTACGCCGCGGCACGATGAACATCGTGGTGCAACAGATGATTGACAGCGACAAAGCCGGAGTACTCTTCACTGCCTCTCCCACCAATGGCGCGGCCCTTCTCATCGAGGCTGTCAGCGGACAGGGCGAGAACCTCGTTTCGGGGCAAGTGACAGCACACCGCTACGAGATTTCACGCAAGAACTATCGCCCATGCGCCGACGACCTGCTGGACGAAAACGAGATACGACGACTATACGACATAGGAAAGCAAATCCGCACCACTTTCGGTGAGGAGAAAGATATCGAATGGGCAATATACAACGGCGAGCTGTACCTGCTGCAGATGCGGCCCATTACCACCGAAATCATTGATATAGAAGAGTTTGACCGCGACGAAGACCTCAGCGGACATCTGTTCACCAAGCGCAATGTGGGCGAGATGATGCCCGGAGCCGTAACGCCTCTGACCCTCTCGACTGCCGTCAAAGCCATCGACTACGGCATGCGTTACATGCTCTACAAAGCCGGAGCCTATGCCTCTCCCGACGAAGAAGCGCCACTCAAACTCATCTCTTCCTTCTCGGGGCATTTGTTCTTCGACATGAACCTCCTCTACAACATGAACGCCAAGGTAGGTATGGCCGACCCGCAGTCGATGAACTTGTCCATCATGGGCGAGTACCACGACTATCCGCCTATCGACGCACCTTTTGCCAACCCTGTCACGCGAGGCATCAACACCATCAGGTTCTTCCGTTACGTGCTGTCCGGACATAGCGCGATAAAGAGTTTCGACGAGTTGCTCACCCGCGTACATTTTGAGGACACCACCTCGTACCGCAAACTGTACAAGAGCATCGATACCAACATCGCTTTGCTGGACGAGAGTCTGATCTACCATTACGCCTCATCGTCCTATTCCGGTAGTGCCTCCAGCACTTTGTACATGATGCTGGACAAGTATTTCCCCGACAAGAAACAGTACCAGTCGTTCCTGTCACACCTGCTCAGTAACATCCCCAACATCGAGAGCGCCGACATCCTGTTGCGCTTGCAGGAACTGGCACGGATGATCAAACAGCAAGAGCCCAAGGCCAAGGATTTCACAGCCGACGAGTTGCTTGCCTTCATCAACAGCCATGACGACATCCGCGCTCCGTATCAGGAGTTTCTGAGGCTTCACGGTCACCGCTGCATCAAGGAGGCCGAACTCCGCAACAAACCGTGGCGCGACAACCAGGAATCACTGATGAACTACTTGCTCAGCATCGTTCGCTCGCCAATGAACCTGACGCAGAAACAAGACAGTATCGACTTCCGGAAAGAGTTCTCCTTCATCCACAAGCCTTTGCTCAAGAGGTCAGCTATCGCCTTTGCAAAAAGGGCCAGACAAGCTGTGGTGGACCGCGAATACACCAAGTCGCGACTAATAGAGATCATCGACCTCTTCAAAACCCAATATGCCCGTTTGGCGGAACTACTCGTCAAAAGTGGATTGCTCCCCGAAACCGACCTCATCTATTTCCTCACCCATACCGAGATAGGCCAACTCATCAGCGGAGACGCGACCCTCCTGCCGCTGGCTATACGTCGACGCAAAGCGCATGCCATCCAGGAAGAGTTGTCGTTTGATGACACCTATATCGGCAAACCCGTCCCCGATGTGTTCGACGTGGAGGAAACGAACGGAGTGCTCAAGGGAGTGCCTGTCTCCAACGGCGAATGCGAGGGCATAGTTCATATCGTCCACAGCGCCGACGACGCCAATAGTCTCAAGAAAGGGGAGATTATGGTGGCGCGGTTCACGGACATCGGCTGGTCGCCCTACTACTCTATCGTCAACGGACTTATTACCGAAATCGGCTCGTCGCTGTCACACGGAGCTGTTGTGGCACGAGAGTACGACCTGCCGGCCATCGTCAACGTCAAAGGGGCAACCAAGCTTCTAAAGAACGGTGACCACATCCGGATGAATGCCTCCAAGGGAACCGTAAGCATCCTGAACTGAGGGCAAAAGTCGAAGCTTTTTTGCAGTTTTAGCCTTTGAACTTTGTTTTTCTGTGGCAAAAAAAGATTTTTTTGCCTCATTGCTTGCATATTCCAAAAAAAAGCAGTACCTTTGCACCCGCTTTCGGCACAGTATTTGTACGAAGGCATGCGTAGTGAACTCTGACGATGAAGCAGAGACGTAGAGAGCGACATACCGGAGGGCTGTTCCTGAACAACGTTTTGGATCAGCTCAAGGGGCGAGAGTGCTTATGCATTCTTGCACTTTGTGTGTGTATATGCGCGGGTGCGTGGCTCACCCCCGCTCAGGCGCAGGAAGAAGACGACAACTCGCCCTCGCAAACCATTGATGCACCTATCGAATACAAAGCCAACGACTCGATTGTACTGTGGGGCAACGGCACTGCCTATCTGCACGGCAGCGGCAACATCAAATACCGCACCATGGACCTCACGGCCGACTACATTCGCACCAAGATGGACTCGTCCACCATCTACGCTGCCGGCGTCTACGACTCGATAGAAGACGAGATGAAGGGCTTGCCTGTTTTCAAGGACGGCGAACAGAGTTACGAGTCGCGTGCAATGTCGTACAACCTCAAGTCAAAGAAAGCCTACATCCGCCACGTGGTCACGGAACAGGGCGAAGGGTACATCATCGCGGACCGCACCAAGAAGATGGAGAACGACGAACTCATGCTCGGCGGCGGCAAGTACACCACGTGCGATGACCACGACCACCCGCATTTCTACCTGCAGCTGACCAAAGCCAAAGTCAAGCCCGGCGACTACATAGCCGCGGGTCCCGCCTACCTGGTTGTGGGCGATGTGCCGCTGCCGTTGGCTGTTCCCTTCGGTTTCTTCCCCTTCACAAACAAATACTCGAGCGGTTTGATCATGCCGCAGTTTGGCGACAACTCGCAGCGAGGATTGTATCTGCAAGGACTGGGATACTACTTCGCACTGAGCGACTACGCCGATTTGGAGGTGACCGGCGACATCTACACCCGAGGCACATGGGCTATCTCCGGCAAGAGCAAATACAAGTGGCGCTACCATTTCTCGGGCAACGTGGCCATCAACTACCGCGTGGACGTAACCGGCGAGAAAGATATGCCGGACTACCAGCGCAGGACCAATTTCAGCGTACGCTGGCAGCATAATCAGGACACGAAAGCCAATCCCTACTCCACCTTCTCCGCCTCGGTCAATTTCTCGACGTCGGGCTACAACAAATCCAACGTGGACACCTATTTCAATCCGCAGGTGAACTCGGAGAACACCAAGGCCAGTAACATCAGTTACACCCAGCGTTTCCCGGACTCGCCGTGGTCGTTGACCATGTCGGCCAACATCACCCAACGAACCAAGGACTCGACCATTGCCCTGACGCTGCCCGACCTGAGCGTATCCATGTCATCGGTCTATCCCTTCAAGCGCAAGAAAGCCCTGGGCAAAGAAAAATGGTACGAGAAAATCAAGGTGTCGTACAGCATGAACTCGCGCATCTCTACAGAGATGAAGGAATATCAGTTCCAAACCACCAAGTTCCTGCGCGACTGGAAAACCGGCATGCAACACTCCGTGCCCTTGTCCGCATCGTTCACGCTGTTCAAATATCTGACCGTGACGCCAAGCGTCAACTACAAGGAACGCTGGTATTTCCAGCGCGTTGACCAGAGTTGGGACACCACATCCAACGTGCTGCAGATGGACACCACCTACGGTTTCTACCGCGTGTGGGATGTGAGCACCTCCATATCCATGCAAACCAAGTTGTACGGATTCTTCATCCCCAGCCGCAAACTGTTCCCCAACGGCAAGGTGGACCGGTTCAGGCACGTGTTCACTCCGAGCATCTCGCTCAACTACACGCCCGACTGCGAGGCTATCCGCGCCAAGATAGACCACAACTACTGGGGCTACTACGACAAACCCGTCACCAAGGATGGCGTAACCGTTTATCAACAAGTCAAGTACAACCGTTTCCAAGGGCAGATGTACGGCACGCCAAACACGGGCAACGTGGGGTCGCTGTCCTTCAGCCTGGGC
Organism: uncultured Bacteroidales bacterium; assembly: GCA_900321775.1. GTDB lineage: Bacteria > Bacteroidota > Bacteroidia > Bacteroidales > Paludibacteraceae > Colicola. Next base: position 5,448 of record ONXE01000017.1, on the reverse strand, counting down.
AACAACCTGGAGATGAAAGTGCGCAACGACAAGGATACCACGGGCAAATCGCCGTACAAAGTGATTTCGCTGATAGATAACCTCTCCATAACCGGCGGCTACAACTTCATGGCCGACTCGATGAACTGGAGCAATTTCAACGTCAACCTGCGTATCAAACTACCCCAGCCGCTCAACTACACCATCAACCTGTCGGGCCAATTCGACCCGTACCTATACGGTTTGAGCGAAACCGGCACGCCCGTTCGTACCAACCGCAGATGTTGGCAGGTGGGTAAGTTCCCGCATTTCAAGGGCACCAACTGGTCGTTCTCGTACACCTTCAACAACGAGTTGTTCCGCAAATGGATCAATGGCGACGGCAAGGAGAAGAAACAGGAGAAAGGCAAACTGCCGGACTTCGACCCCGATGACCCTTACGCCACCAATCCCGAAACAGGCGAGTTCTGGACCGAAGAAGACAAGGCTGCCAAGCGGAAGGAGTATCAGGACAGACAACACGCCAAAGTGGACACCGATGACGAAGGCTATATCTTCACAGAAATTCCGTGGAGTCTAACCATCAATTATAGTGTCCGATACGGTGAGTCGAATATCTTCGACTACGAGAAGATGAACTACAAAATGAAGTTCACGCACAACCTCTCCTTCTCAGCCTCACTCGGTCTGGGCAAGGGATGGCGAGCCAGCACCAGCACCTCGTTTGACTTCACGGCCAAACGATTCTCCTCAGCGGCCATCAACATCACGCGTGACCTGCACTGCTGGACCATGACAGCCAGCATCGTGCCTTTCGGCTTGAACAAATCGTACACCTTCCACATAGGCGTCAATGCGTCGATGTTGTCCGACCTCAAGTACGACAAGACCAGCGCCGAATCCACCAACCCAACCGTCAACTGGTGGTAATGAAGCATAAGACTCCAACCGTAAGATAACCGTAAGATAACCGTAAGATAATAAGACAAGCATATGGCAAACATCTTAGCAATCGTGGGACGACCCAACGTAGGCAAATCGACCCTTTTCAACCGTCTGACCAAGAGCAGACGAGCAATAGTCAGTGAACAGGCCGGCACCACTCGCGACCGACAATACGGGCGCTCCGAATGGAACGGCAAAGAATTCTCCGTCATCGACACCGGTGGCTGGGTAGTCAATTCAGACGACATCTTCGAGGGCGAGATCAACCGTCAGGTCAATCTGGCCATTCGCGAGGCCGACGTAGTGCTCCTGGTGGTGGATGTCAACGAGGGCGTTACGCAGTTTGATACCGAAGTGGCGCATCTGCTTCGTCAGGCCGGAAAACCCGTGGTGCTGGCCGTGAATAAAGTGGACACCTTCGCCGACCAATACGCCGCAGCCGAGTTCTTCGGTCTGGGCTTGGGCGAACCATTCATCCTGTCCGCCATGAACGGACTTGGTACAGGCGAACTCCTGGACGAGATTCTCAGCAAGTTCCCCGAACGCGCCGACGATGAACCGCTGGACGACCTGCCACGCTTTGCCATCGTAGGACGACCCAATGCCGGCAAATCCAGCCTGCTCAATGCCCTCATCGGCGAAGAGCGCACCGTCGTAACCGACATTGCCGGCACTACGCGCGACTCCATCTACACCCATTACAACAAGTTCGGCAAGGATTTCTACTTGGTCGACACCGCCGGCATACGCAAGAAAGCCAAAGTGACCGAGGACCTGGAGTACTACTCCGTCGTGCGCAGTATTCGCGCCATCGAGAACTCCGACGTCTGCATCCTCATGATTGACGCCACGCGGTGTTTCGACGAGCGCAATTTCTTTGTCGGCATGGCCGCACAAGACCTCTCCATCTTCTCCATTATCCAGAAGAACAAGAAAGGCCTTGTCGTCTGCGTGAACAAATGGGACCTCGTCGAGAGCAAGACCACTGCCGACATCAAGCAGTTCGAAGGCTCCATCCGCGAACGACTGGCACCCTTCACCGACTTCCCCATTATCTTCACCTCCGCCGTAACCAAGCAACGCATCTTCAAGGTGATGGAAACAGCGCTGCATGTCTATGAGAACAAACAACGCAAGGTGCCCACAGCCAAACTCAACGAGTTCTTCCTGCCACTCATCGAAAACTACCCGCCACCGGCAACCAAAGGCAAATACATCAAGATCAAATATTGCACGCAGCTTCCCGACACGCAGGTTCCATCCTTCGTCTTCTTCGCCAATCTGCCACAGTACGTCAAAGAGCCTTATCGCCGTTTCCTGGAGAACAAACTCAGAGCCAATTGGGACTTTTCCGGTACGCCAATTAACCTCTTTATTCGCCAAAAATAGGGAAAAGTGCACTTTTTTGAAAAAAAAACTGCAAATTATTTGGTAGTATCAAAACTTTTTAGTAACTTTGCCGCCGATAACGAAAGAATCGTTATAAGACATATGGAGTCCTTGCTTGTCAGAGACCGGAAAACTCAACAAAATATTCTAAACGGGACCTCTTGCCTTTCAATGGCGTGCTATTACTCTACGCGGTGACCCGGAAACGGTAGCGATGAGGTAGATAGATTACAAAGAATGGTAACATCTCAAATCCTTCCACTTGGAGTTTTCTCGCGCAGGAACAAGCAGGGATTCTTTCTGAAAAAATCAACCGACACATGCCAACGATAGACAACACAATCAAAGACAACAACGAACGACGCGACCTCATGCGACGTCAACCGTCTGTCATCGTGCGCGAGTACCTTACTATCTTTGCTGCCCTCTGCCCGTTTGCCATGTGTGTCAACTGGATCTTCGTTCCGCATAACGTCGTGGGCGCAGGTCTGACAGGTTTCTGCTCGATCATCTACTACGCCACCAACGGCATGTTTCCCCATCTTTTTCCGGAGTATGGCGGAGCTATACCTATCTGGCTTACCACGCTGACTATCAACATCATACTGCTCACCATTGCCTCGATGACCGTTGGGTGGCAGTTCTGTGTGCGCACTCTCTTCGGGGCGGTTTGCGTATCGTTCTGGTACCGCGTCATCCCTATTCGCGAGACTGCCATTATCGAAGACCCCATCATGGGTTGTATCATCGGAGGCTTGTTCTTCGGTGTGTGTTTGGGCGTAGTGATGCTAAACAACGGGTCGTCCGGAGGCACCGACATTGTCGCCATGATTGTAAACAAGTACCGCGATATCTCGCTGGGCACTTCTATGGTAATTTGCGACATTGTAATCATCCTCTGCAGTTGGTTTCTGCCCGTGCCGGAGTCGATGCAGGGCGTGGTGGAATCCGTCACCGACTACCGTATACGCCGTATTATCTGCGGTTTGTGTATGGCCTACTGCTACACTTTCTCGCTTGACTGGCTCGTGCGCAGGCGCAGGCATGCCGTGCGATTCATGATAGTATCTGCGCGATATAAGGAGATAGCCGATGCCATCAGCCAGAAAGTCAACCGCGGCGTCACTATCCTCAACGGTGAAGGATGGTACAGCAAGAACGATGTTCACGCCATCTACGTACTCACTCGTGTCAACGAGCGTCAACAACTCTACCGAACAGTCTTCTCCATCGACCCCGATGCACTTGTCACCGAAACCGACGCCACCGTCGTGTACGGGCGTGGATTTGACCGCTGGAAAGGAACAAATAAAATTCTCGTATAATAATGGAAGCTTCAAAACGCATTCAGTCTCTGTCTGCCTCGCCTACATTGGCCATGGCGGCTCGCGCTGCCGAGATGAAAGCAGCCGGTATCGATGTTATCTCACTCTCTCTCGGAGAGCCCGATTTTCACACTCCGGACCATATCAAAGCCGCAGCCAAACAGGCCATAGACGACAACATTACGTTCTATGCGCCCGTGCCGGGTTATCCCACCCTGCGCAAGGCCATCAGTGAGAAACTGCTCAAGGAAAACGGCCTGCAATATGCCCCCGAGCAAATCATCGTCTCCACCGGCGGCAAACAGGCCCTTTGTAACGCCATACTCGCTGTTCTCAACCATGGAGACGAATGTATCCTCCCTACCCCGTGTTGGGTTAGCTACTCCGAAATGGTCAAACTGGCCGAAGCCAAGCCCGTGTTTGTGCCCTGCGGCATCGAGACCCATTTCAAGATGACGCCTGAACAGCTGGAACAAGCTATCACACCCCGCAGCAAGGCCCTCATCCTCTGCTCGCCCAGCAATCCCTCCGGAAGCGTCTATTCGCGCGAAGAGTTGGCTGCCCTCAAGCAAGTGCTCCTCAAGCATCCTGAACTGCTGATTATCAGCGACGAAATCTACGAGCACATCAACTACATCGGCGAACATTTCTCCCTTGCCCAGTTCCCTGAACTCAAGGAGCGCGTCATCCTCGTCAACGGCGTCAGCAAAGCCTACGCGATGACCGGTTGGCGTATCGGATGGATGGCAGCAGAGCCTTGGATTGTCAAGGCTTGTCAGAAGCTCCAGAGCCAATACACCAGTTGCAGTTGCTCCATTGCCATGAAGGCCGCAGAAGCAGCCTACACAGGCCCACAAGAGTGCGTACGCGACATGTGTAAGGCCTTCCAACGCAGACGCGACCTCGTAGTGCGTCTCGCACGCGAAATACCGGGATTCGAAGTAACTGTGCCCGATGGCGCTTTCTACCTCTTCCCTAAAGTGGATAGCCTCTTCGGTAAACACTATAACACGCCAGAAGGCGAAAAAACCATTCAGGACAGCAACGACCTGGCCATGTACTTCCTCTCTGAAGCCCATGTCGCAGCCGTAGCCGGCGCCGCCTTCATGTCACCCGAATGCATCCGTTTCTCCTACGCTACCTCCGACGAATTGCTCACGGAAGCATTCCGCCGCATCAAAGAGGCCGTGAAGAAACTCCATTAAAACAGATTTCTATCAGTATATCTCTGTAAAAACAGATTCCTGAAAAAAGCAACTGCGCCGACCTCTCGTCAGCGCAGTTTTTGTAAGTACTTGAGCTTGTAGTCCGGCTCAACCAGTTCGGGATAAAGAATCGCGGTCAAGTCCGCCAGAATCCGGTGCGGTTCGGTAACACCGGCTTCCCAGAAATCATTGCCGCCTGTTGGTGTTGTACGCGCCTTGAACGTATATACCGCGCCGTTTGCGTACGCCCGAAACCACGTATGTTTTCCATCCATCTGTTCCAACTCCTCCATCGTACCCGCAGGAGCACCAACCCACACATCCGCGTCACGGAACGATTGCAGCACCTGTTCTATCCCAAGAGGAATAGAACCGTTGGTCATGTCCTCCGAATAAGCATAACTCGCACCGGCATCCTTGAACAGCCGACCCATATACGTCGCACCGGAAGGTACATACCACGTCCCGCGGAAACTGCCGCCGGACAAAATACTCTTCGAGTACGCTTTGCCACTCTCTGCCACTTGACTTCTCAGATGCTCATACTGCGCCGCAACCTCCGCAAACAGGCTGTCTGCAGCTTCGTCCTTGCCCACAAACGCTCC
>ONXE01000081.1 GCA_900321775.1 uncultured Bacteroidales bacterium | reverse complement strand
GCACTTCCTTTACATTGTGCTTGCAACCCAAGTACGGATTGTGTAAGACTGCTGACTCATAACGAGCCGGCAGTTTTCTTTTATACCTACCTACGGTCTCCCATTTTTCTGTCACGTTTGTTCGCCCTGACCAAGCAGCTGCGCCCTGCACTCTACCTGCCGGTGGCTGCAACTCCACGGCCGGGCTTTGGGTCAGCCCGTTTTCGGGCAGATCTCCAAGTGTACGTAACCCTCCGATAAAGAGTACCGCAAGGTACGAGCCACTATACAAAAAAAAAGACATCCCGAAGGATGTCTCACGGGTGGAATGTGGGGCTCGAACCCACGACACTCGGAACCACAATCCGATGCTCTACCAACTGAGCTAAGACCACCATAAACATTTACGATTGGACGATTTACAATTGGATAAATTGTGATCCTTTCGCAAAAGCGGGTGCAAAGGTACTGCTTTTTTTTGAATTGACCAAACTTTTTGAGGATTTTTTGCAGAAAAAGCGCGTTTTTTGACAAAAAAGTGCATTTTTGTGCGTTTTTCAGCTCTGAAATTTGCAGAAATAAAAAAAAAGCAGTACCTTTGCAGCCTTAACTTATAAATAGAATCATGACAAACCAACAAATTGAACTTGCGAAATGGTGGACAAGCCTTCGCATCACAGACAAAGAGAATGTGTCTAAGCAGCCCTACCCGAATTGTACGGTATGGTGGAACAGTTTGAGCATGGAGCAGCAGACTGCGGTAAAGGAGCAAGCGGGCATAGCTCGTGCTCCGCGCAACAAGACACACGGTTTTACTTAAGAAACCGACATATTAGCGGGCCGGTCTGTCGCTATGCCACATTCGTGTGGGAGAGGAAAGTCCGGGCAACACAGAGCACCGTGCAGGTTAACGGCCTGGTGGCAGCAATGTTACGTCACTGGTACAGAGACGAGTCGCCTTCGGGCGGGTGAAACGACTACACCACGGGTTGCAAACTCATGTAAACCGACGTTTGAGGGCTGCTCGTCCGATGTCGGAGGGTAGAGTGCGAGAGAAGGCAGCAGTAATGTTCGCCTCGAGATTAATGACAGACAACGGCAACGCCGTCACAGAACCCGGCTTACAGGCCCGCTATTCTTTTTAAAATTATCGCGCGCGCAGGCGAGGACTCCTTGCCGTGTGAGGTGTGGAACTATATATGGTAAAAATGGTTAACAAACTACGTCGAGGTGTTGATTTCGTACGTAACGACTTGTGGCGTACGACGACAGAAGAACTGGACCACTCCAGGCGGTTTGGTGTACAGGTGCTGAAGACCCTGGTCATCTCTGCCCGCGGTTTCAGCGAGAACGACATATCGATGCGCGCCAACTCACTTACCTACTCTTTCATGTTTGCTGTTGTGCCTATTATGTCGCTGTTTTTGGCAGTGGCACGCGGTTTTGGCTTCGAGCAGGTGATTGAGTCGTACCTGAAAAAATCTTTCCTCGGACAATACGACGAGAAGCTGATTGACGTAATCATGGGCTTCGTACAACGTTATCTGGAAACAGCTCAAGGCGGTGTATTTCTGGGCGTAGGCATCCTGATTCTGCTCTGGGCGGTGTACTCGTTCTTCGTGAACGTGGAGTCATCGTTCAATCGCATCTGGCAGGTGCAGAAAAGCCGTAATCCGGTGCGTCAGATGACCAGTTACATCATGATTCTGCTGTCTATTCCTCTCATGATGATTGTATCGTCGGGTATCAGCATTTTGGTTAACACCAAGTTGGGCGACGCGCAGTTTATCGACATGAGCGCGTTCCGCGAGTTTCTCATCAAACTCATTCCATGGGCCACGATGTGGTTGGTATTTGTGCTGATGTACAAAGGTATTCCGAACACCAAAGTACGTTGGAACGCAGCTATTATCCCGGGCGTACTGATTGGCACCTTGGCACAATTGCTGCAGATGTTAGGCGTATATATCTTCATGTTTCTGGGCCGAACAAGCATCGTCTATGGTGCATTCGCCATCGTGCCGCTGTTGCTGACTTGGGTACAATGGTTGAGTCTGCTGATTCTGTTTGGTGCAGAACTGAGTTATTCCATTCAAAACAACGAACATTTCGACTATCAGATAGACATCGACCGCATGTCTCGCCGCTACAAAGACTACCTCACTTTGTACATCTGTTACTGCATCGTTAAGCGGTTTGAGCGCGCCGAGAAACCCTACACCGTTCACGAGCTGGCGCAAGAGACACATCTGCCCGTACGAATTATCAATCAGCTGATTGGCCGCATGCGGGAAGTAGAGATCCTGAACAAAGTCAACCCTGCTGAAGGCGATAGAGAAGGACGCTATCAACCCGCCATGGATATCAATCGCTTGACCGTGGGTATGCTGTTCGAGTACATTGAGAGAGGTGGAAGCGAGAATTTCTTCCGCAATACAGCAGAGGAAATGAAGCCTTTCTGGAAACGATGGCTGAAACTGAAGAAAGAGTCTTACGACTTCAGCAGCTGTCTCATCAAAGACCTGTAAAACAGACTAATAATAAGACTAACAAATATGAAAAGACCTCTATTACTTACCATGATTCTGGCTATCTCCATGTTGGCAGGAGCACAGAAAATCAGCCGAGTAGAACCCTTGAGTTGGTGGACGGACATGAAGTTACCGTTGACGCTAATGTTCCAGGGAGAAGACCTACAGGACGCAGAAGTAACTGTTCAAAAGCAAGTAAAAAAGAACAAGTTTGCGCCTACAGAAGGTATTCAAATCAAAGGACAGCACAACGCCGAGTCGAAGAACTACCTATTCGTAGAAGTGGCCGTTAATGAGCCCGGCACCTACCGTTTCATGCTGAAGAAAGGCAAAAACAAAGCCTACTGCAATTACGTCATCAACGAGCGTCGCCCGGGTTCGGCTATCCGTAAGTCGTTTACCTCGGCCGATTGCATCTACCTGATTATGTCGGACCGTTTTGTGGATGGTGACGAATCGAACAACTCCACAAACAACACGTCGGAGAAGGGCAACAAAGCCAATCTGGACGGCCGTTGGGGCGGAGATATTCAGGGCATTATCAACTCGCTGGACTATATCAAGCAAACCGGAGCAACAGCGATCTGGCCTACCCCGCTGCTGTTGGACAATGAACCCAGTTGGTCATACCACGGCTATGCTTGCGGCGATTACTACCACATCGACCCGCGCTTCGGCAGCAACGAGTTGTACAAAGAAATGGTTGCCAAAGCACACGAGAAAGGTCTGAAGTTCATTATGGACATTGTGACCAACCACTGCGGTCTGGCACATTGGTGGATGCAGGATCTGCCTTATCAGGATTGGATACATCAGTTCCCCGAGTTTACCCGCAGTACGAACCAGTTCACCACTTCGTACGACCCGAATGCCAGCGCATATGACCGTATGATGCACGACAACGGCTGGTTTGACACGCATATGCCGGACATGAACCTGGATAATCCCGACTTGCTGCAGTACTTCAAGCAATGGGCCATTTGGTGGATTGAGTTTGCCAATCTGGACGGTCTGCGTGTGGACACCTATCCGTATAATGAGAAGAGCCCGATGAGCAAGTGGTGCAAAGCCGTTCGTGATGAGTATCCGCGCATCAATATCGTCGGTGAATGCTGGACGCGTCCTACTCCGGCTGTGGCCTATTGGCAAGCAGGAGCGAAGAACCCTGACGGTTTCAACAGCAACTTGCCCGCAGTAATGGATTTCCCGCTGGAAGAGGCTATTCGCGCAGGTTTGGCCAGCAGTGATGTCAAGGCGGGTTGGGATGACCAGAATCGCCGCATTTCCTGCGTGTACCACGTGCTGGCACAAGATATGTACTATGCTGATGTGAACAACCTGCTGGTGTTCATCGGCAACCATGACATGGATCACATAGCCGATATGGTGGCTGAAAACGACCTTCGTCGCGTGATGCTGGCAGATGTACTGATTGCTACGATGCGCGGCATTCCGCAGGTGTTCCAAGGCGACGAATACGGTCAGCGTAGTGCTGACATGAGTCGTGGTCACAGTGGTCTGCGCAGGCCTTTGGCCAAGGCGGAGGATTTGACCGCAGAGCAGAAACAATTGCTGGACTTCCATAGCCGACTCTTCACGTGGCGTCAGAACGAGCCTGTTATCCACAAAGGCAAGACCATGCATTTCTTCTCGGACAACAACACCTACTCCTTCTTCCGTTATTTGGGCGACGAGGCTATCTTCGTGTTCGTGAACGCAGGCGATCTGACGGACTTGCCTATCAAGCAATATCAGGAGATGTTGGCGGTATATGGCAACACCGGCACGGATGTTCTGACAGGCGAGAAAGTGGTGCTGGATGAAGGCCTGGTTGTAGAGCCTCTTGGCTACCTGATTGTCAAACTGAAGAAATAATCGCGGCCAACCCCGGCTTCGGAAGTCAGCATTCCAAGCAACGATACAAAAAAATGCGTCTCTGCAAAGAGGCGCATTATTTGTTGGCTGCAAGCGTACATTCTATTCGTCCTTGATGGGAAAAATGCCTGTAGGTTTGCGAATGGTATATTTAGTCATTTCTTGATTGCTTTCGAAGCCTATTCCCTGGATAATACTGGTTTCGCGGGTGATGGTGATGAGCGAGTCGGAGTAGATGCGCTCGTCTTTTTGACTCCAGAAGAGTTGGGGAGTCTCAAACTTCTCGCCAAGTTGATTGAGCGAATGGACATTACCGTCCAGACGCCATAGTTGCGCAGACTCGTCGTAGTAGGCATAGTCGGCTTCCAAATAGGCGGCAACGGAGAGGTCTTGGTTGAAGTTCTCCAAATAGATTCCTTCCGGGAACTCCCAATGGGGCGGATTGGCTTTGTCGTAGATCTGCCAAGAGTCCGTTTTGATACGATATCGCGTGACGCCTGAGTCGGAGACCAGTGTGGTCACTTCTCTGGCGTCAAGCACGGGCATTGCAGCTCTATCCTCCACAGCATCCGTGACATGCTTTTTGTCGTGACGGACACACGCAGCAAGGCAAATGAGCACCAGCACCGCGAAGGTACTGATGCTCAAAAAACGGAACGTATGTTGACGTTGGTTATTCAATGTAACAGGTTTATCGAACCGTGGTGCATTCTCCAATCCAACCGCCTACGCAGAAGGTACCACCACCAAACTCACCCGGCAAGTCGAAACGCTCTTCCTTGGTTGGGAAGTACTTGCTGTAAGTGGAAATCAGTTTGTTGGCATCGTCAGCACAAGTGGGGTCCACGCTCTTGGCTTTTACGAACTTGTCCACAGCCACCCAATACACGGTCTTGTTGAGGATAGCAGCCTTGGCGCTTCCGTCGGTGTAGGGTTTGGATGCAGCGTACATAACGCCCATCAGCATGTAGCAGCGACCCTGATTGGGCACGAACTCGAGCGAACGGTTGAGGGCAGCACGAGCAGCAGAGTAGTTCTTTAGGTTGTTGTAATATACAAACGCTGCATTGTACTGATAGTCAGCCTTGTCCTGCTCGTTGTCAGAGAGGTCGGTAGCTTGATTGTAGTACTCGATAGCACCGGTCCAATCCTCTTTCTTCTTGCACATAGAAGCGCAACCTGCAGCCGATTCGGAAGTAGGCGAAAGACGGTGTGCGGCCTCAGCAGCTGCGAAATACACTTCGCTCTCGTTGTTGCAACCGATACGACGGTAGAGATTCATGATCTTCTCGAGCAGTTCGAGGTTGTCGAGGTTCTCCTGTACGGCAGGACGATAGAGTTCATCCAGTTTGCTGCAATCAGCTGCGCCGGAAGCGGCAAAGCGCTGATCCACATAGTCTTTGTTGGAGGCAGCGGCGCCGGCATTCTTGTTGTCGGGGTCAGCAGCCATAGTAGCGAGTACGCCGCTTACCAACTGATAGTCAAGGATATACTGCTCGCCGTACTTCTCCGGGTCGGACTTGTAGATTTCGTAGGACACATCGGCCAACTTCACTGCCACGTTGATGGAAGAGTTGGGGCCCAGCGTGGTAACCGACTCCTTGAGCCAAGGATACGCCTCGGTTTTAACGGCTACTTCGGGATAGAAGGTACAGTAGTCCAAACCTTTCTGGCCAAGGATGAAGGCCACGGGGTATTTTTTCTTGTACTTGGGGTCATTGCCGAAGTACTTGATACGCTTGTCGTGCAGGGTCAGCAAGAGAGCACGATACTGGTCATACTCGGGCGTTCCGGACTTGGTCTGCGAGAGCTTCCACTCGACGATCTTGTCGCCATCGATGTAGATGTTCACAGAAGCCGCAGGGCACTCTTTGTAAGCTGCGCTCCAAGGCTCCCAAGCGTCAGCGTATTGTTTGTTTTTAGCCGATTCGTGAAAAAGGCTCACGTTGGTGAGGCACTCCTCGGTGATAACGTTGTTGTCCTCATCGCCAGCCTCCGTCTGTTGGAGCGCGGGTTCAGCATTGTTCATTTTGCCGGCAAACGCAGCCATAGGAATAGCAGCGCACAAGCCGATGATAATGAGTGATTTAGTATTCATGATTTGTATATTTTGGTTATTATTGTTCGTTGTTTAGTAATGAGCAAGCAAATGCCGTGCCAAACTATAATTTGCGCTTGAAGAACCAGTTTTCGGAGATGCTGGCATTGATGGTGACGCGTATATAGTTCTCATTGAGCACATCTGTTGTTCCGCGATGTCCGTACTCGATACTGGTATTGATGACCGAGCCCACATTATGCAACGGGAAGGCTGTACCTAAGGTAACTGTGAAATCCTTGCCCGGGATGGAACGCACATACGGGTCCATCAGGGAGAATCCGATGCGCCAAGGCATATGGTCGATGTACCTACGTCCCTGCGGGTTGTGTACGTACTGAAATCCAACTGCTAACTTGCCGCGATTGCGATAGGCTCCCACAACACCCAGGTATCGCGCGTCGGCCCAATTGTACACACTATAGTCTGCTGCCACAGTGAAACGCCCGTCGTAACTGTAACTGGCGCCGACGCCCCAAACCATGGGCAAGTCGCTCTGAAGCGTACTGTCGTTGGATATGGTGTCAGCAGAGACCGACTCCATAAAGAGGCTTCGGCCGTTGAGAGCAGACTTGCGCTCAAAAATAGCACCGACAGAGAAAGAGGAGTGTTCGAACTTATGAAACAGCTGCGCACCTACACGGAAACGCACATCCGAGATGGTGGTGCTGCGGTACTGCGACGTGGCGTTCAAACCTTCTGTAAACGTGAGTCCGCGCGCGTTAGTGATAGTGCCGAACATATAGTAGATATTGGCACCGGCAGCGAACCAGTCCAGGATATTGAAGCCCAGACCTCCATAGACTTGCGTGAATCCGCCTGTGCCTTGATAGGTCATGGTGTAATGGTAATTGTTGTTGACAGAGTCCTTCAGGGTGAAGTTGTATCCTACTGAACTATAGGGCGTTACGCCAACAGAAGCAGCAATCCACCTCTTCCAGAGCGGCACTTGTATGGTCAGATATTCCAGGTTACCGTTGCCTTTGTCGTGCGTACCGGAGGCATCGACATAACGGTCCCACATACCACTGCCGGCTATGTCGAACATAAACGTAAGCGAGTCGCAAGCGGTGTACGAAGCGGGCTGTGCGGGGTCAATCACCTTGTTGGAGCGCATACCTATGCCTACTCCACCCATCGCGCGGTAGGCTCCCGGCACGTTGTCGTTGATGTCACCGTACCCAAAACGTGAGAAGGGCGAGCTGGTGTTGTTCTGTGCGCACACGACAAGCGTACCTATCATGAGTGACAGGATGAGAAATATCTTATGTTTCAAATTGTCCATTTTGCGGCAAATTCCAAAATCGAGTGCAAAGATACAAAAAAAATGCCAAATACACAAATGTATCGGGCATAATTTGCATAAAAAATGCAATTTAGGCGTATTTTATTGCCAAATCAATGCAAATTGTAGGTCAAAATGCGATTCAAGCCGATTAAAACGAGATGTTTCTCCAGTGTGACGGGTTGGCGAATAGTGGTCTGCAGATAGGCCGAACCACCTCCGGTCATGAAGGTCTCGAATTGCCCCACTCTCTTCTGCAAGGTGCGAATGTAGCCTTCTATTTCATAGCGAATGCCTCGAACGACGCCTGAGAGGGGGAGTTTCTTGGTTTGGGTTTTCAGGGCAGTAAAGCGCATCTTGATACCCGGGGCGATATTACCTCCAACAAACTGATTGTCAGCATTGACGAAATCGTACGTAATGGCAGAGCCTGCGTCGATTATCAGCAGGTTTTTGTTGGGCGAAAGAGCATTGGCTCCGACAGCAGCTGCCAGACGATCCTGTCCGAGCGTTTGCGGCGTGGCATACTTGTTCTCAAGCGGAACAGGTGTGTTGTGGTCGAAGAGGATGAAGTGCTCGCTCAGACGATTGAGCGTGTTGACTACCGCGGGGTCGATGTTGATGACCGAAGAGATGATACTGTTGGTGACGGGATAGAGAGAG
>ONXE01000012.1 GCA_900321775.1 uncultured Bacteroidales bacterium | reverse complement strand
GGCGTTGGTATGCACTACAATACGTACAGCAACTCCGCTCTGACCTTCTACAACGCGCCTGACCCGCGTCCGGACTACTACCGCAACATGCCTTCCTTCTTCTGGGACGGCCAGTTGACCACACGCGGCACCTTCATCATGCAGGACCTCAACGGCAAGAGTGTGGGATACGGTTCGGAGTACAACGGAAATCCGCTGGGCGGAACGGTCAACTTCGAGAACTTCAAGACCATGACCGACCTCTGGAAGAGCCGCGACAATGCCACGACGCAAATCAATTGGGACGCCCTCTACTCGGCCAACTACGCCAACAACTACGCCGACCCGCTGGGATCTGCACGTTACATGGTAGAGCGTCGCCATAACGACATCGGCGAATACTCCGGTCATGCCCTGTACACCAACAACAAAGTGGACCACCTGAAACTCACCGCCGGCCTGGAACTGAAAGGTTCGATGGGCGTACATTACAAGACCGTGGACGACCTGCTGGGTGGTAATCAGTGGATTGACATCGACCCCTTTGCCGACCGTGACATCAAGGAACTTGCCACCAATATTGGCATGACTCAGACCGCCATCGAACTGGTTCGTCAGAACAACATCACCAATGACCTCTCTTCTCTCAATCGCCCTGTGGCCAAAGGCGACATCTTCGGCTATTTCTACACCATGAACATAGCCTCCACCAAACTGTGGGCACAGAACGAATGGACGTGGAACGAAGTGGACCTCTACTACGCGCTGCAAGCTACCATCACCGGCTACAACCGCACATCTTTTATGCTCAACGGCCGCGCATGGTATCAGTCGTTCATCGACCCGAAACAAGCGCCGTACTACATCGGACCGCAGTACCAGCACGTGCTGGACGGCAAATATGACCCGTTATACGTTGGTTACACCCACGTCTTCGTGGATCCGGCGTTCAAGATTGGCGCCACCTACAAGATTGACGGACATAACAGCCTGCGCGTCAACGCCCTTGCGGAAACCGCAGCCCCGTACGCACGCGATGCTTATATCTCACAGCGCGTACACGACCGCGTAGTGGAGAATATCTACATTCACGACAACGCCACGAACCTGAAGGAATACTTCGGCTCTGACGAGAAGCGCGTCAGCTATGACTTGACTTATGAGTTCAACTTCCCCATTGTACGTGGCCGCATCACCGCCTTCCAGAGCCATTTCTGGAATGCAACGGAGCTCAATGGCTACTACGATGACGAGACCCGCACCTTTGTCAATCAGGCGCTGACCGGCATCAACAAAGTTCACCGCGGAGTGGAAGCTGCTGCTGCCATCAAACTGGGCAAATACTTCACCCTGACGCCTGTCATCGCAATCGGCGACTTCCACTACACTTCCAATGCGTATAGCGTGACCAGCGCCGAGAACGGAATGGCCATGACGGAAGACGCTACGCGAGGCAATGTGTACGAACTGCGAGACAGCGTGATGATCAAAGGCCTGAAAGTCAACAACGGCCCGCAACTGAACACGTCGCTCAAACTCAGCTTCTTCCACCCAGACATGTGGTTTGCTGACATTACGGTAAGTTACTTCGACTGGAACTACATCGGCTACGCCCCCAGCCGTCGTATGATGGGTCTCTACACCGGAACCCGCGCCGACGGAACAAGCGTCAATGGCTGGTATGGCAATGTGGCTGACGGTACGACACAAAACGGCTCGTACGACGCGCGCAACCTGGACGAAAACGGCAACATCATCTACGACAAGAGCAACGGCTACACCGGCTTGGTCTATCCGTACAACATGCTCGACCGCCAAGAATCGCTGGTGGACCGTCAGTGGTACAACCGTTTCTTCGTTGACCTGTCTGTCGGTAAACTGATTTATCTGAGGAACCGCCAGAGCCTCTCCATCAACCTCAGCGTGACCAACGTGACCAATAACACCCACTTCAAGACCGGTGGTTATCAGCAGGCACGTCTGCCGCGCCAGACTATCCAGGGTGCGGATGAGAACAACAACTCACGCATCGCAACGAACGTGTGGAAATACCCCGCCAAGTACTACTACGCTTGGGGAACCAACTTCTACCTGACATGTACGTACAAATTCTAATTGCTTACGACAATGAAAAAGACTATCTATATTTTGGCAACAGTGCTCGCCTTGGTGTTGAGCGCTTGCACTCCTGACCCAATCAGCGAGAACGCAGTATTCCTGACGGAAGAAGCCGTGGCGCAGATGATAGCTGACGATGGCGGCACGCTCTACACCCTCAATGATTTTCTGGACACCTACATGACCGAGAAAGGCAATTTCTGGAGTGACACCTCTTTATATCGTACGCGCGCGAACAACGGAGATAACACCTGGCTCTTCTCCGTGGACACTCTGCCCACTAACGGACCCGGTATCTATATCCGCGGGCGCATCACTACCGACGACTACGGCGGCAATTTCTATAAGTCGCTCTGTATCCAGCAAATCGTTGGCGGCGAACAACAAGCGCTGCGCATCAGCGTGGATGGTTCCAGCGTGAACGGAATGTACCCGATGGGACAGGAGATCATCATCCGCGTGAACGGTCTGGCTGTAGGACGCTACGCCGACCAACCCCAGTTGTGCATCCCCGCTTACAACAACAACTACACCGCCAGCAATGCGGCACAGAAAGTGGGCTGGGCTCCGGGACGTATTCCTTGGCCTCGCTTCCAGGCAGCCGTTAAGCGCATCGGCAAACCTGACGTTTCACTGCTGCAAGTGGACACAGTCAGCATCAGCGACTTCCAACTCATTAGCGACGAAGCCACTATGCGTAAGTGGGACGGCAAGTTGGTCTGCCTGAAGAACGTGTATTACACAGGCCAGTACGAAAACAACGGCTCGTTGAGCGACTGCACTACCGGTGACCCGGAGAAAGACACCAACGCCGACGTATTTGCGCCTACTACACAGAACATCGGCTATCCGCAAAGCCGTATCATCAGTGACGGTATCAACGTGACCTCTGTCAGCTGCTCCGAGTATGCCAAGTTCGCCTATTTCTACCTGCCGGGCGCAGACCAAAACGGCATCTTCGATTGCCCCAACTGGAAAGGCAACATCACCGGTATTCTGGGACAATACCGTGACAACGCACGCTACGCCCACGACAAGTACGATTGGTCCATCACCATCCGTGGCTTGCACCTAATGGACGTGGACCTCTACAAGGACGGTGAACCGTGGTATCCGGACAACTGCATTGAGTTCGGCACATTCTACCTGGATTAACAACACAAAACTATGGAGATTTGTTGGCTGGACATAGTTATCCTTATTCCCATAATTTATGGCTTGGGACATGGACTTCTGCGCGGTTTCGTGCGGGAGTTCACGTCCATTTTTGCCATTCTGGCCGGTGTTTTGGCCGGCAAGTTCTTCGCGCCCAAGTTTGCAGCCTACCTCCTGACTGTCATCAACATGTCTGAACGAGCTGCACTCTTGCTGGCATATGTGTTGCTTTTCATCGGAGTGGCACTTCTGTTCAAACTCCTGGCGCAGGCCTTCACCAGATTCCTGCGCAAAGTGGACCTCAGCTGGCTCAATCGGCTGGTAGGCGCTGCATTCGGCATGGCTATGTGGGCACTGATTGTCTCCCTGATTCTGAACCTCATCACATTCATCGAGCCCTACTACCCGATCATCAAGCCCGAGGCCAAACAACAGTCGCAACTCTACGAGCCCACCTGCCGTCTGGCATCAGTTGCCAAAGGCGAAGCGGAGAAATACCTCAAGATGTACACCAAAGAGGTGGAAGAAGAAAAAGCTAAAGAAGCCAAACAAATCGAGAAACAAGAACAATGATCTACTATCTCTCATTAGGAGCCAATTTGGGCGAGCGCGAACAGACCATCAACCAGGCCGTTTCACTCTTGAACAGCGAAGTGGGACAAGTATTGGCACGCTCAGCATTCTATTATTCTGCACCTGTTGGCTTTCCAAGTGAACATGAGTTCTGCAATATCTGCATCAAACTCACGTCCGACCTCAGCCCGCAACGACTGCTCTATGTCACGCAAGACATCGAGAAAGCGTTGGGGCGCAAGGAAAAAACTACGGATGGCGTATATCACGACAGAGAGATAGATATCGATATCCTCATGGCATTTGACATGCCCGCGGACTCCAAAGAGTTCCCGCTCTTCCCCGTCTGCGTCAACACCAAACGTCTCATCCTCCCCCATCCCCGGATGGACGAACGCGATTTTGTAAAAGTCCCCTTAGCCGAAATCTTTCCATTCTCATAACACAACCATAAAAACACATGCTACTTGGTTATGACATAGGATCATCCAGCGTAAAAGCATCTGTTGTAGATGCGCTGACCGGCGAATGCCTGGCTACTACGTTCTTCCCCAAGCAAGAGATGGCTATCTCCTCGCCACAGCCCGGTTTTGCAGAGCAGAATCCCACTGACTGGTGGAACGCTGCAATTGAATGTACGCACGAACTGATACGCCTGCTTGAGGCATCGGGGAAACAGCCCGACATCAAGGCAATTGGCATCAGTTACCAGATGCACGGACTGGTCTGCATGGGCAGAGATGAGGCCCTCCGCCCGTCCATCATTTGGTGTGATTCACGCGCCGTCAGTTACGGCAACAATTTCACTGCCGGTAAATTGGCATGGGTACATGACCACGAACCCGACATGTACAATCAGATAGAGAAGATACTGTTACCCGGAGACTATATTGCGTACAAACTCACGGGAGATATGCGTACTACCGTAAGCGGGTTATCGGAAGGTTTGTTCTGGGACATGCAGCACAACAGCCTCAACGAAGCTGAAATTAGTCGCCTTCATCTTAATCCGACCCTGCTTGCCGACACCGTTCCTACTTTTGGTTTACAAGGAACTTTAACGGAAGAGGCTGCCCGCCAATTGAGACTTACTGCCGGCATTCCTATTACCTATCGCGCAGGTGACCAACCCAACAACGCCCTTTCATTGGGCGTACTGGACGACGGTGAAGTGGCTGCAACTGGTGGCACTTCCGGGGTAGTCTATGCCGTCAGCGATAAACCTGTCAGCGATCCTCTCAACCGCGTCAACCCGTTCGTTCACGTCAACGGCAAGACCGGCATCCTGCTCTGCATCAACTCTGTTGGCATTCTCAATGCCTGGCTGCGACGTAATGTGGCATCAGATCTCTCTTACGCCCAAATGAACGACTTGGCTGCAACGGCTCCCATCGGTTCAGAAGGGCTCACGCTCATTCCTTTCGGCAATGGCGCTGAGCGAGTTCTGCAAAACCGGCCATCCCATTGCTCGGTCCACGGCCTTGACTTCAACACGCACACACGTGCTCATCTCATTCGAGCCGCTCACGAGAGTATTGCCTTTGCCTTTGCTTACGGCATGCACGTAATGAACGATTTGGGTGCTACCACCCATCTTATTCGCGCCGGATACGGCAACCTGTTCCTGTCTCCTATCTTCCGGCAGACACTCTCAACTCTGACAGATGCCAGAATACTATTGTACAATACCGACGGAAGTATCGGTGCCGCACGAGGAGCGGGTATAGGTGTTGGCATCTACTCCACCCCGAGGGATGCGTTCCAAACACTTCAGAAGGTAGCAGAAGTGACTCCGCATCCTTATGAAAAGACCGAAACACAAGCCGCATACGACCGCTGGCTTTCATATTTGACAACAAACACAAAATCTAAATAAAATGAAAACGTATTTTCCAAACATCGACAAAATCCCCTACGAAGGACCTCATAGTAAAAACCCGTTAGCCTTTCGCTACTACGACGCCAATCGTATCGTAGCCGGCAAGAAAATGTCGGAGTGGTGCAAATTCGCTATGGCATGGTGGCATACGCTTTGCGCAGAAGGAACTGACCAGTTTGGCGGAGGCACCAAAAGTTTCCCGTGGGCAGAGGGCTCAGACGCGTTGACCATTGCCAAACAGCGTGTGGACGCAGGCTTCGAGTTCATGCAGAAAATGGGCATCGAATACTACTGCTTCCACGATGTGGACCTGGTTGCCGAAGCGAACACTATTGAAGAATATGAAGCCAACTTGAAAACTATTGTGGCTTATCTCAAAGAGAAACAACAGCAGACGGGTATCAAACTGCTCTGGGGCACGGCCAACGTGTTTGGACACAAACGCTATATGAACGGCGCGGCCACCAATCCGGATTTCAATGTGGTAGCACGTGCTGCCGTTCAAATCAAGAATGCAATTGACGCTACTATCGAACTGGGCGGCACTAACTATGTGTTCTGGGGTGGACGTGAAGGCTATATGTCACTGCTGAACACCGACCAAAAACGCGAGAAAGAGCACTTGGCACGTATGCTCACCATGGCACGCGACTATGCACGTTCCAAAGGTTTCAAAGGCACATTCCTCATTGAGCCCAAACCTATGGAGCCCACCAAGCACCAGTATGACGTGGACACAGAGACTGTCTGTGGTTTCTTGCGCGCTCACGGACTGGAGAAGGATTTCAAGGTCAACATCGAAGTCAATCACGCCACGTTGGCCGGACACACTTTCGAGCACGAACTCTGCTGCGCCGTGGATAACGGAATGCTCGGCTCAATAGATGCCAACAGAGGTGATTATCAAAACGGCTGGGACACCGACCAATTCCCGATTGACGCATTTGAGTTGACACAGGCCATGATGCAAATCATCCGCAACGGAGGACTGCACAATGGAGGTATGAACTTCGACGCCAAAGTGCGCCGCAACTCTACCGACCCGGACGACCTCTTCATCGCACATATCGCCGCTATGGATGCCATTGCAAGGGCGCTTATTGCTGCTGCCGATATTCTGGAGAAATCGCCTATCCCCGCTATGCTGAAAGAGCGCTACGCTTCGTTTGACCAAGGTGAAGGCAAGCGTTTCGAAGATGGCAATATGAACATGGAAGAACTGGTCGCATACGCCAAACAGCAGGGAGAGCCCAAACAGATTAGCGGCAAGCAAGAGTTGTATGAAGCCATTGTAAACATGTACGTTTAATCAATAATAGTTGCTATTGTGAACGCGCAATCTCGCTATCTATACAATATTGTCCTCGTAGCCGTTTTGGGCGGTTTGCTCTTCGGCTACGATACAGCTGTTATCTCAGGTGCGGAAAAGGGCCTACAAGCATTCTTCCTCGGAGCAGACGACTTCTACTACTCCGAGTTCATGCACGGCTTCACGTCTTCGTCTGCACTGATTGGCTGTATCATCGGTTCCGCCCTTTCCGGCTTTTTGGCCTCAGGGCTGGGACGTAAGAAAACGCTATTCATCGCAGGCAGCCTCTTTTTCCTGTCAGCATTGGGATCTTTCTACCCCGAGTTTCTTTTCTTCGAACAAGGCGACCCTTCCAGACCTCTGCTCAGAGCATTCAACGCATATCGAATACTCGGCGGCATTGGCGTAGGACTTGCATCTGCTATTTGTCCGATGTATATAGGCGAAGTGGCACCTGCCAACTCTCGCGGAAGATTGGTCAGTTGGAACCAATTTGCTATCATCTTCGGACAATTGGTCGTCTATTTCGTCAACTTCGTCATCTTGGGAGACCATATGCAGCCTGTCGTAGAGAAAACGGCAGAAGGACTGATGACCGTACTACCCGGATCCGAATGGATGACTGAATCGGGCTGGAGATATATGTTCGTTAGTGAAGCCATCCCCGCCGGACTATTTATGCTGCTCATCTTATTCGTACCGGAAACACCACGGTACTTGGCCATGAACGGTCGAGACAAAGAAGCACTAATCGTGCTTTCTCGCATCAACGGCGAAGAAAAGGCTGCAGAGATTCTCCGTGAAATCAAAGCCACCGCCACCGAAAAAACAGAACGACTGCTTACCTATGGACCAATGGTTATTTTCATAGGTATCATGCTATCCGTCTTCCAACAAGCTGTTGGCATCAACGCTGTACTCTATTACGCGCCGCGCATCTTTGCCTCCGTGGATATGGCTAACCCGATGGTACAAACGGTTATCATGGGTATCGTCAACATCAGTTTCACCCTACTGACGGTCTTCACTGTGGAGAAGATTGGCCGCAGACCTCTGCTTATCGTAGGATCGCTTGGAATGGCCGTAGGCGCTATTGCCTTCGCTATCTGCCAAATAGTGACGTTGCCACCCGTGGTAAGCGTACTATGTATCATGGTTTATACTGCCTGCTTTATGTTCTCATGGGGCCCAATCTGCTGGGTACTTATCGCAGAGATTTTCCCCAACACCATCCGTAGCGCAGGCGTTGCTGTTGCGGTTGCATTCCAATGGATATTCAACTTCATTGTCTCATCCACTTTCGTGCCATTGTACAACATGCGAATAGGCGCATTGGGCCTGCGTTTTGGTCATATGTTTGTCTATCTGCTCTACGGCATCATCTGCCTTATTGCGGCTTGGTTCGTATGGAAACTGGTACCGGAAACCAAAGGTAAGAGCCTTGAGGACATGACCAAGCTTTGGTCACAAAAACAGAAATAGATTCAACTTAATACACGTTTAATCATGAAAACCAAACTGATTCTTTTGGGTGATGAAGCCCTGGCACAAGGCGCAATAGATGCGGGCCTGACAGGAGTGTATGCCTATCCGGGTACTCCATCCACCGAGATTACCGAATACATCCAAATGGTTCATCCCGAGGGTGTACATTGCACTTGGTCTGCCAACGAAAAGACCGCGATGGAAGAAGCGCTGGGTATGTCCTATTCGGGCAAACGCGCACTGGTATGCATGAAACACGTGGGCATGAATGTCTGCGCTGATGCATTCGTCAACTCAGCCATAACCGGTGCCAACGGAGGCCTCGTAGTAGTGGCTGCGGACGACCCGTCCATGCACTCCAGTCAAAACGAGCAGGATTCGCGTTTCTATGCTAACTTCGCATTCATTCCCTGTCTCGAACCAAGCAACCAACAGGAAGCCTACGACATGGCCCGCTATGCCTACCACCTTTCAGAAGAGTTTGGCGTGCCTGTGCTGATGCGACTGACTACCCGTATGGCACATAGCCGCGCCGTTGTCGAGATGGTTGCCCCCGAACAACAAAACCAACTCCACACTCCCGATGCTGACCACGCGCGCCAATGGGTGACGCTTCCCGCCAATAGCAAAGTACGTTACCCGAAACTGCTGGAAACGTACGCTCAACTGGAAGAAGTGGCTGCTGGTAGTCCCTTCAACGAAGTGCATAAAGGCAAAGATCATAGCTTGGGAATTATCACCACGGGTATCGCTTACAACTACCTCATGGAAAACTATCCGGACGGTTGCCCCTACCCTGTGCTGAAAATCACCCAATACCCGTTACCCAAGCAACTGGTACGCGAGTTTACTGACAAAGTGGACGCGCTACTTGTTGTCGAAGAGGGTCAACCCTTGGTTGAGCAGACTCTTCGCGGCGTATTTGAGACCGCAAAACCCATTCACGGACGTTTGGATGGTACACTTCCCCGAACCGGTGAATTGACTCCGGATGCCGTTCGCAAGGCTGTAGGTCTGCCCGAATTGCCGCAATATGCCAAGAGCGAGATAGTTGTGCCGCGCCCGCCTGCACTTTGTCAGGGATGCGGTCACCGCGACATGTACACGATGCTCACACGCACCATGGCCACGTTCCCGGAAGGACGCGTGTTCGCGGACATCGGTTGCTACACCCTCGGATTCTTGGCTCCGTTCCACGCAATCCACACCTGTGTCGAAATGGGCGCCAGCATCACCATGGCACAGGGAGCCGCATTTGCCGGCATACATCCTGCGGTTGCTGTCATCGGAGATTCCACCTTCACCCACTCGGGCATGACAGGACTGCTGGATGCCGTGAACGACAAGGCCAATATTGTCGTCATTATTTCCGATAACCTCACTACCGGCATGACCGGAGGACAGGATTCGGCAGGAACAGGAAGACTGGAGCAGATTTGCTACGGTCTGGGCGTGGAGAAAGAACACGTTCGCGTAGTGGTTCCGCTTCCCAAGAACTACGACGAAATGGAGCAAGTGCTTCGAGAAGAAATAGCCTACAACGGCGTCTCGGTCATCATCCCACGCCGCGAGTGCATACAGACTCTTAAACGTCACGCAAAGCAATCGTAAATATGAAATCTTGTGCAAGTGCGAGCGTAAGCTTGCTTACACAGCTCGCCGAAGCCAAGATTGCCAGAATTTTAACTTGTTAAAATTATGAAACAGGATATCATACTTTCCGGCGTAGGAGGACAAGGCATCCTCTCTATCGCTACAGTTATAGGTAAAGCGGCTCTGGATAAAGGCCTGTACATCAAACAAGCCGAAGTACACGGCATGAGCCAGCGCGGCGGAGATGTGCAGTCCAACCTGCGACTCTCCTCCACTCCTATCTACTCCGACCTCGTTCCCATGGGCGGATGCGACCTGATCATCTCGCTCGAACCCATGGAAGCGCTCCGTTACCTGCCCTACCTCAAGAAAGATGGATGGATCGTGACCAGCACTGCCCCCTTCCTCAACATCACCAACTACCCCGAAATGGAGAAAATCCAGGCCGAACTGGCACGCCTGCCCCATGTCATCTGCCTCGATGCAGACGAAATGGCCAAAGAGGTACGTTCGCCTCGCTCCGCCAATATGGTGCTCCTCGGAGCGGCTTCATCGGTGTTGCAGGGACTGAGCAAAGAGGCGTTGGAACATGGTATTCAAGCCGTTTTTGCCCGTAAAGGAGAAGCGATAGTTGAAACCAACCTCGCCGCCTTCCGCGCAGGCTATGACCACGCCATCGCTTTGCCGAACGCATGAGATTCTATAGAAGAAAGGATTAAACACTATGATTAACGAAGAAGACTATAAACGCGTGCTCAATGAGCATGGCATTGAACAGATTTCACAAGCCAACATCCGCCAATGTGTGGCTGTAAGCAGAGCCATGGAACCCGTTTTGGGAGAACCATTTGTGCACCTGGAGTTCGGCGTGCCCGGACTGCCCGCTTGCAAGTATGGAATCGAGGCGGAGAAAGAAGCGCTCGAAAGAGGTGTCCCCAACACCTACGCCAACGTGGCCGGTGAACCGTTCCTCAAAGAGGCCGCCGCGCGTTTTGTGGAGGCTTTCCTCGATGTCAAAGTGACACCCGAGTGTTGTGTACCCACTGTCGGCTCCATGCAGGCCAGTTACACCCTCTTCCTCATCCTCAGCCAGTATGAGAAAGGACGTGACACTATCCTCTTCATCGACCCGGGATTCCCCGCACACCACACACAGGTCAACATCCTCGGCATCCGGGCTATCTCCTTCGATATCTACAACTACCGAGGCGAGAAAATGCGCGCCAAACTCGAGGAGTACCTCCGGTCAGGACGCGTTTGCTCCATCTTCTACAGCAACCCCAACAACCCTACATGGGCATGTCTTACGGAAGAAGAACTGAAGATTATCGCCGAAATGGCAGACAAGTATGACGCACTCGTAGTAGAGGACCTCGCTTATTTGGGAATGGATTTTCGCAAGGACTACAGCAAGCCCTACCAACCGCCTTTCCCGCCCACCGCGGCCAAATACACCGAACGGTATATGCTTCTCATCTCTGCCAGCAAGATATTCTCCTATGCCGGCGGACGAATAGCTATTGCAGTGTTCTCGCCCCGCGTGTTCAAGTTCAAAACACCACTCCTCAAGGAGCGTTACGGCCTGACGGACACCTTCGGCGGTAATTATATCTACACCTACCTCTATTCCTCGTCCAGCGGAACCGTCCACTCCACGCAATACGCGCTCGCAGCCATGATGAATGCAGCCGTGGAGGGCAAGATTAACTTCGTCGAGGACATGAAGGAGTACGGCCGCCGCGCCGCCAAATGCAAGGAAATCTTCCAAAAGCATAACTTCTACCTCGTCTATGACAAAGACGGCGACGAGCCCATCTCCGACGGTTTCTTCTTCACCATGGGCTACATCGACCCCGAAACGGGCAAGCCTATGGAGTGCGAAAAACTACTCTCACGCCTAATGCGTTGTGGCATCTGCGCCATTACGCTCAACACGACGTGTAGTGAGCAACAAGGCATCCGAATCTGCGTGTCCAAACTGTCTTCCGAAGACGATTTCAAGACGCTGGATAAACGATTGGGAGATTTTCAAAAATCCTAATTGCCGCGCAAAAGTATCCATATATTTTAGCAACCGCCTCCGTACTACCTTCGATACCTCTTCGTACCAAAAGAACAAGCAAAATGAACTACGTAACACCAAGAGAAGCAGTCAACCTTATCCCCGATAACGCCACCATCGTTATTCAGGGCAGTACGTCAGTACCAACCGCTCTACTGGATGCGCTAACCGAGCGCGCAAAAGAGGGCGGCGTACACGGATTGCACCTCATTGCAGGATTCGGCATTCTTCCGGAACAAGCGCCATGGGCCACACAGGAACTGATGAACGCCATGCACGCAGAGACAATCTTCGTACCTAACTGGCTTCGGGATGCCACTCGCAGCGGCGTTGCCGACACCATTCCATGCTTCCTCGGAGAAGTACCCGGACTCTTCCGCGACGGAACCGTGCCCGTAGATGTCACACTACTCAACGTCAGCGAGCCGGACGAGAACGGATTCTGCTCCTTCGGCATCTCGGCAGACATCGCCTTCTCCGGACAGGAATGCAGCCGCATCATCCTGGCGCAGGTGAACAAACATATGCCCCGCACTTTCGGCGACCCGGTCATCCACGAGAGCTGTATTACCGCTGCTATCCGTGCCGACATACCTCTTGTGGAAGTTCCGACCCCGACTATCTCGCCCGATGACCGCAAAATAGGCCAATTCATAGCTGACCAGATTCCCGATGGCGCATGTCTGCAGATAGGTGTGGGAGGCATTCCCAATGCTGTACTTGACGCACTGCACGACCACAAACACCTCGGTCTTCACACAGAGGCCATAACGGATGGCGTGCTTCCGCTCATCAAAAAAGGCATCATCGACAACTCGCAGAAGACCATTCTCCCGGGTAAATCCGTAGGTTCGCTGGTTCTCGGTTCGCGCGCACTCTATGACCACATAGACGGCAACCCCGACTTCGTCATCAAAGACGTAGCCTGGACCAACGACCCGCGTATTATCTGTCAGAACCGCAAAGCTATGGCCATCAACTCCGCCGTCGAAGTGGACCTTACAGGCCAAATCTGCGCGGACTCCATCGGCGATACCATCATCTCCGGCGTAGGCGGCCAACACGATTTCATGTATGGTGCCAGCCTCAGCGAGGGCGGAAAATGCTTCATTGCCCTACCCTCGCGTACGGCCAAAGGGCGCAGCAAGATTGTGCCGCATCTAGCTCCCGGAGCCGGCGTAGTCACGACCCGTTTCCAGGCACAGTATATCGTCACGGAATGGGGCATCGCCTACTTGCGCGGCAAGACAACAGCAGCACGCGCCAAAGCCCTCATCGAGATAGCACACCCCGATGACAGAGAAGCGCTCGAACGCAGTGCATTCGAACGCTTCGGACCGGGATTTCTCTACGTAAAGTAGGTCTCCTTCTCAAATAGAAACAGCCCCCTTAACCGGAGGCTGTTTCATTGTAAGTGAGGACTTAATTATTTCTCAAAATAGCGCTTCCAAAGACCCTGGAAACCGGCGCCATGGCGAGCCTCGTCCTTGGCCATCTCATGAACAGTATCATGGATAGCATCGAGGTCCAGTGCTTTGGCACGCTTGGCGATGCGCAGTTTGTCCTCACATGCACCGGCTTCTGCCAACATACGCTTCTGCACATTGGTCTTGGTGTCCCAAACGACATCACCCAGCAACTCGGCAAACTTGGCGCAATGCTCGGCCTCTTCAAAGGCATACTGACGGAATGCTGCCGCAATCTCAGGATAACCCTCACGGTCAGCTTGACGGGACATCGCCAAATACATGCCTACTTCAGTAGCCTCGCCCATGAAATGAGCATTCAGGTCTTTCTTCATCTCCTCGTCGCAGTTCTTGGCCACGCCAATGATATGCTCACACGCGAACTGGATGCCAGCGGACTCGTCCACTACTTTCCATTCAACGATCTGTTTGCACTGTGGGCAACGTTCGGGAGCTTCTTCGCCTTCGAATACAAACCCGCAAATCGGGCAGATAAATTTCTTGCTTTTCATACTTTTGATTGTTTAGTGGTTATTATGGTGTTTGTTAATTGTGTTTACATCCTCTCCGGCACTTCTATTCCGAGCAACATCATAGCCTGACGAATGGTGCGGGCAATAACGGCTGACAACTGCACGCGGAACGCCCGTTTCGCCTCATCAGGTTCGTTCAGGATGGAATAGTCGTGATAGAACGAGTTGAATGCCTGTGCCAGCGCATAAGCGTAGTTGCAGATTACGGCGGGCGAGAACTCCTCTCCCGCCTGTTTGATTACATTCGGGAACTCGGTGATTCGCTGAATCAGTTCTATCTCCTTCTCCTCCAGACTAATCTTGCCTGTCTTCGCCTGCTCCTGCTCGGCGGCTTTGCGAAGCACGGACCTTATACGCGCATACGTGTATTGTATAAAAGGTCCGGTGTTGCCGTTGAAGTCGATGGACTCCTCGGGATTGAACAGCATGTTCTTGCGCGGATCCACCTTCAAGATGAAGTACTTCAGCGCACCAAGACCTACCTTGCGGGCTATCTCGTTCTGCTCTTCTTCATTGATATCATTCAGGCGAAGCACCTTGTCTTTGCTGACCTCTTTGGCATCCTGAATCATAGCAGCCATCAGCTCGTCGGCATCAACCACTGTGCCCTCTCGGCTCTTCATCTTGCCGTTAGGCAATTCCACCATTCCGTAACTGAAATGCACCAGTTCCTTTCCGAAGGGGAATCCCAAACGGTCCAGCAGAATACTCAACACCTTGAAGTGATACTCCTGCTCGTTGCCTACCACATACACCATCTTGTCGATAGGATAATCCCGGAAGCGCAACTTGGCTGTGCCGATGTCTTGCGTCATATACACTGACGTACCGTCTGAGCGCAGCAGCAACTTCTCGTCCAGACCATCCTTGGTCAGGTCCGCCCAGACGCTGTTGTCCTCGCGGCGGTAGAACAAGCCTTCTTTCTCGCCACGTTCCACCTCTTTCTTGCCCTCCAGATACGTGTTCGACTCGTAGTAGATAGTGTCGAAACTGACGCCCATCATCTTGTACGTCTCGTCAAAACCGGCGTACACCCAGTCGTTCATCTTCTTCCACAAGGCACGCACTTCGGGGTCGTTCTGTTCCCACTTGAGCAGCATCGCCTGTGCTTCCTTCATCAGAGGAGCCTCTTTCTTGGCGGTCTCTTCGTCCATACCTCCGGCCACAAGTTCGGCTATCTGTTTGCGATACTCTTTGTCGAAACGCACGTAGTAGTCGCCAATCAGGTGATCGCCCTTCTTGCCCGAACTCTCCGGCGTCTCACCGTTTCCGTAACGCAGCCAGGCCAACATCGACTTGCAGATATGGATGCCGCGGTCGTTGACAATGTTGGTCTTGACCACTTTCCAGCCATTGGCTTCCTGAATCTGCGCGATAGACCAACCAAGCAGGTTGTTCCTTACGTGTCCCAAATGCAGCGGTTTATTGGTGTTAGGCGAACTGTACTCTACCATCATCAGTTTGCTCTCGGGCGTCACAGGCGTCAAACCATAGCGCTCGTCAGCAGCAATCTTCTCCAGGCAGTGTACCCAGTAGTCCTGCGCAATCACCATATTCAGGAAGCCCTGAACTGCGTTGAAGCGCTCTACCAGTTCGCCTACCAGACGTTCGCCAATCTCCTGCGCCACTTGAGCGGGAGCCTTGCGTGCGGCTTTCACAAACGGGAAGACGACCAGCGTCAGGTTGCCCTCAAACTCCGGCCTTGTTTTCTGCAGTTGAATTTGTTTGTCATCCGCCTCGATGCCATACAGGTCTTTCACGACGACCTTGACTTGGGCGGCCAGTTGTTGTTCCAGTGTCATTACAGTTGAATCGGTTTACATTTGTTTTGCAGCCACATCGCCTCATCTTTTGTCAGGTGCGGAGCCGTCAGTTCATATACTTTCTTGTGGTAAGCGTTAATCCACTCAATCTCTTGTTTTGTCATCAGACTCATGTCGATGAGCGTCGTGTCGTAGAAGCACAGCGTCAGCGTCTCCCAGGTTAGGAACTCATCATCGGTGGTGCAAGCCTCTGTCCTCGGAGCAGGAATCACGGTCACAAGGTTCTCAGTGCGGATACCCCATTCGCCTGTACGATAGATGCCCGGCTCGTTGGAGCAGATATGTCCTGCCTCCAACACTGTGGGGTTCATATCCGTGCGGATGTTCTGCGGTCCCTCATGGCAACCCAGGAAATGCCCTACTCCGTGACCTGTACCGTGGCCGAAGGTGATTCCGGCCTGCCACATATACTGCTTGGCCAGAGCGTCCAACTGATTACCTCTGGTACCTCGCGGCCAACGGATATGTCCTAACATCAGATGGCCTTTCAGCACATAGGTGTAGTCGCGCTTGGCCTGAGCCGGAATAGTTCCTCCCAACCAAACGGTGCGGGTGATGTCTGTGGTTCCATCCAGATACTGACCTCCGGAATCCAGCAGCAGCATACCTTCGGGCTTAACCTCCGCGCAGTTGTCCTGCGTAGCGGCATAATGCACGATAGCACCATTGCCTTTATAACCCGCAATCGTTCCGAAACACTCTTCAACGAAATTCTCTCCCTTGAGACGGAACTCGTGCAGTTTCTCCATCAGACTCCATTCGGTCTGCTTCTTACAGCCCCTGAATGCCTCTTCTTCAAGCCACTTGAAGAACCGCGTCAGCGCAATGCTGTCCTGCAGCATCGCCTTGCGTTCACCCTCTATCTCCACGGCATTCTTATGCGCTTTGTCGGTAAGGATAGGCGATTGCGCATTGACTGACTTGCCTCCGATTGCCTCGAACAGCGCCTCGTTCACTTTGGCTCCGTCATACAGCACAACGCTCTTCAAATCGCGCAGGTAACTGAATACTTCTTCGTAGTTTTTCGTTGCGACACCCTGCGCCGCCAAATATTTGGCCGCTTTCGCGTCGATTTTCTCCGGCAAAACAAACAGTGTGCACTTATCCTGTTCCAGCACTACATAACTGATTACCTGCGGGTTGAACTCGATGTCGCAGCCGCGGATGTTCAGCAGCCAGGCTATCTCGTCCAAAGCGGAGATCACCATCGCATCGGCTTTCTTGGCAGCTATCTTCTGACGGATACGCTGCAGCTTGGATGCTACACTCTCGCCGGCAAAACGCTCTTCATACTCATAGAGAGGCGACTGCGGAATAGCAGGGCGACCTTCTGTCCAAAGCGGACGAATCAAGTCCACGCTGACGAGTCCCAAGCCGGACTCACCAAACTCGGCTTTCATCTCGCTGTAACCGTTGACGGAGAACATCTCGGGGTTAACACCCACTTTCTCGCCCTCTTTCAGCACGCTTTTCAACCAGTCGTTGATGCTCGGACAGTCAATGTCTGAAGCGCGCATCAGGTCGATGCCGGTGCCTTGCAGTTCGATACCAGCTTGCAAGTAGTACCGACTGTCGGTAAACAGTTTGGCTTCATGCATTGTCACTACTACGGTGCCTGCTTCGCCTTTGAAGCCGGAGAGCCAGGTTGTCTCCATCCAATGCGCCGCCATGTATTCCGACGCATGCGGATCGGTACCCGGCACGATATACGCTGCCAAACCGTGCTCCTGCATCAGCCCACGCAACGCTGCTATTTTTTCTTTTACTGTCATCTTCTTTCAACTATTTAGGGTCCCTAAGGCCCTACGGTTCTTAAAGTAGTTAGGGACTTTAGTTCAGTGCTGCCATATTTTTCTCGTTGAAGAGGTTCTTGCCCTCCTCGGTGTAAGCGTAGTTGATGCGGTCTTCAAAATATTTCTCCACTTTGCCACGCACCACTTTCATGGTCGAGTTGACCAGATGATTCTGTTCGGTCCACGGCTCGTCGCAGATAACCAGCGCAGCGGGCAACCAGCGCTCAGGGAACTGACCGTAGTGTTTACCGCCCTTCTTGTAGGTGTTCACCTCGTCCTGAATCTTCTGCAGCATAGCTTTCTTGCCCTCTTCCGAAGCAGGGTCGAGACCTTGCGACTTGGCATACTCCTTCAGCGCATCTTTGTTGGGCACAATCAGCGCAATGGTGTACGGGTCCTGACTATTATGCAGGATGGTGTTGTCCACGTACTTCGAGTAGTCAGTCAGGCCGTCCTCAAAACCTTCGGGACTATATTTCTCGCCATCGGCAGAGATGAGCAACGACTTGAAACGTCCCACTACCCACAGGTAGCCCGGATGGTTGTCGTCCACATATCCCATGTCGCCGGTGTGCAACCAGCCGTCCACTATCGTTTCTTCTGTCGCTTTGGGGTTCTTCCAATAGCCGGCCATCACGTTCTCGCCTCGGATGACAATCTCACCACGGGTACGCGGCGGCACTTCTTTACCGTCTGCATCGCAGATCTTGCAATCCATCGGGCTGACGATACGTCCGGACGAGCCGAAGATGGCGTGACCCTCAGAGTTGGCGCAGATGATAGGAGTTGCCTCGCTAAGGCCATAGCCCTGGAAAACAGGGATACCAATGGCGTTGTAGTAACGCTGCAACTC
>ONXE01000132.1 GCA_900321775.1 uncultured Bacteroidales bacterium | reverse complement strand
ATCACCAAATCGGGCTCGTTCTACCACAAGATGCAGGCACAAAAGAACGCAGGAAGCGGCTCGGGCGGCTCAGCCAGATACTACACTGTGAGAAAAGGTGACACGCTGGGAGCGATAGCGCGACGCAACAACACAACTGTGCGCAAGTTGTGCCAGCTGAACGGACTAAAGCAAACATCTATCCTGCAGATTGGCAAGAAGATAAGAATCCGATGAGGATAAGCATTGGTTAGGGTTCAAGAGTTAATCTTGAGCCCTTTTTCTAACTCTGTGAGGCAGGAGTGGCAGTAATCAATCAGCTGCCGGGCTTCAGCAGCTTTTTGTTTGTACTGGTCCATACCAACGGCACCGATAGAGGCCAACTCTTTGATCAGAGCCTCCAAGCGCGCCATGGCTTCATCGTATGTGAGGTTGTTTTGCATAGTTTTAACGATAACGATAACGATAACCTTAACCTTAACCGGAACCGTACCAGTTACTCCTCATCGGAGAAGTGCACGAGTACACGTCTGTATGAGTTGAAAATCTTCGATTTACTTACAAAACCCAGGTAATGCTTTTCAGCATCGGTGACAGGCAAGTTCCACGCGCCGGTGTCTTCGAACACCTGCATAACCTGCTGCATAGACATCTCGTGATTGAGAATGGCGGGAGGTGAGGTCATCAGTTGCCCGACAGTGAAACGGTTGTATAGTCTGGGCTGGAACATGATGTTCCGCACTTCGTCCAGAAGAAGCACGCCCTGCAGCTTGCCATCATGACTGATAACGGGGAAGATGTTTCGCTTGCTCTCTGCAATCACCTTGCACAGCTCGCCGAGAGTCAGTTCGGGATAGAGAGTCGTGAGGTCGGTTTCGAGCACATTATCCATCTTGAGGAGCGTGAGCACGGAATGGTCTTTGTTGTGTGTGAGCAGCTCACCTTTTTGCGCCAAACGCATAGCGTACAGTGAATGAGGCTCGAAGATCATGATTGTCAGGTACGAGACCAACGCCACAATCATCAGCGGCAGGAACAGGTGGTAACCGCCGGTTAGCTCGGCTATAAGGAAGATGCCCGTGAGCGGTGCGTGCATAACGCCCGACATCAGACCGGCCATGCCTACGAGAGCAAAATTGGACTCGGAAACCGACAAACCTGTCATATTGATGAGTCGCGCCACAACAAAACCTGTCAGACAACCCACAAACAGCGAGGGTGCGAAAATACCGCCCACTCCGCCACCACCGTTGGTAGCCACAGAAGCCACTATCTTGACCAGCACAATCAGTGCGAAATAGGCCACTACGATCCACGACGACATGCCCAATCCGGCCAAAGGCGAGTGCATCAGGTCTGTCACTGAATCACCATTCAAGAGTCTGATTATCACGTCATAACCCTCACCATAAAGAGGCGGAAAGATAAAGATAAGCAACGAAAGCGAGAGCCCGCCTACCAGCACTTTGAGCCACCAACTTTGGATGCGTTTCATGCGCTGTTCCAGTCCGTTCATTCCGCGTGTGAAATACAGCGAGACAAGCCCGCAAACCACGCCGAGTAACAGGTAAAAGGGGATTCGTCCGATAGAGAAAGCTTCGTAGTGTTGCAGTGCAAACATCGGCGAGAGGCCCGAGAAAATGTAGGACAAAGCCGTAGCGGTCACGGATGCCATCAGAAGCGGTCCGACAGAAGCCATAGTCAAGTCCATCATCAGCACTTCCAAAGTAAAAACCAGTCCCGCGATAGGCGCCTTGAAGATTCCACCTATGGCTCCGGCCGCTCCGCAGCCTATCATCAGCATCATCGTCTTCTGATTGAGACGGAACGCTTTGGCCAGATTGCTGCCAATAGCCGCGCCTGTCAACACGATAGGCGCCTCCGCACCAACCGACCCGCCAAAACCGATAGTCACACTACTGCCAACCACACTGGACCACATATTATGCGGCTTGATTATCGATTTGCGCTGCGAGATAGCGTAAAGGATCTTGGTGATACCGTGGCTGATATCGTCGCGGACGATGTACCGCACAAACACAGCCGCCAGGGCTATGCCGATGGTAGGTGTAATCAAGAGCCACCACGTATGATCTCCGTCGACCAGATAGGTATCGATCAGCCAGTGAAACATGCCTATCAGCGACTTGAGAATAAAACTGGCAAGAGCCGTGAACACGCCCACGAAGAAACTGAGCAACAGTACCAACTGTTTCTCGGGCACATGCGCCTCGCGCCATGCTATCAACCGGTCCGTTATGTTCGTTTTGGCTTCAACCATTGATACATTCTTCGTTTACTTTATCCCGCTCCTCATCGCTGATCCAACCGTACTTGTCGAAATACAGGCACGCCGAACGGATATGCGTCCACATCAGACGAAGGTTGCGATATGAGCTTCTTCTAAAATCGTGACTGATGGTTATGCCGGGGTAGAACAGTGTCTTCCCCACCCTGTGCATGCGCCGTGTCAGGTCGATGTCTTCGCAGTACAAGAAGAAACGCTCGTCAAACAACCCGGCCTCCTGAAGTGCGTCGGTCCGGCACAAGAGGAAGCAGCCCGACAATGCCGGCACATTCATGATATGGTCATAGCCGGTGTGAACCAGCTCGTAACGGGCATTGCGTTTGCGTATCCAGGCTTCGGGCAGGAAACGGCGGCCAAGCAGGTCCATCGGAGTAGGCAGCAATTTGCACAAGCGCTGCGGTTTGCCCGTAGGAAACTGCACATTGGGCATCATACATGCCACGTCTGCGTGCGCCTCCATGTACTGAAGCATCTCCCCAATATGCTCGGCATGAAACATCACGTCCGAGTTCATAATCAGGTGAAACGGAACACCCGTTCGTATGGATTCCCGAATGGCTATGTTGTGCCCACGGCCGAAACCCAGGTTCTTGCCGCTGAAACGGTACTCCACCCGCGAGTCCTCCACTGGCAGACGAAGCGGTCCTTCCGAGTTGTCTATCAGGTAGATACGATTGATCACATCCGACGACAGCAGCACCGACAACACGTTGTTCAGTTCCGCCACGGGGGTGTGGTACAACACTATCGACGCATTCACTTTCATGCCCTGATCACACTCACTTCGTTATTCACTCCCAACTTGATGATGCTCGAAGGCTTGCTTTTGCAGGGATCCTTTTGGCGGTAGCGGCAGATATAGTCCACGCCCTGCTTGATCTCGTCGCAAATCTCGCGGAACGAACGAGCCGCGGGCTGTCCGCTGATGTTCGCCGAGGTGCTGACAATAGGATGATGAAGCATGGCACACAGGTTCTTGGAGAAAGGCTCTTCCGTGATACGGATTCCCAGACTGCCATCCTCTGCTAACAGGTTCTCCGCCACATTCTTTGCGCCGGGGTAGATGATTGTCAAGGGGCGCTGAGGTTCGCCTTCCGCATACCCACCGGTTGCCTCCAGAATATCCCAGGCCACAGCGGGAATCTGCTTGATGTAGCCCTGCAGTTTGCCGGCACCGTCCAGCAGGCACAGCATCGCTTTGCTGTCCTGGCGTTGCTTGAGCCGGTAGATACGTTCTACAGCGGCCGCGTTGGTCGCATCGCAACCTATTCCCCATACCGTGTCCGTGGGATAGAGAATAATACCTCCCTCCCTGAGCACACGAACGGCCTCACGCAGGTCTTCGTTGTCATATCGTGTTGTTTGTTCCATGCTTTTTTTGTCAATTCAGCCGGCAAAGTTAGTACTTTTTTTTTACATATGCAAGAAAAAAGGGAAAAAAGTGCAAAAAGTCTTGCACAATTCAAAAAAAAGCAGTAACTTTGCACCCGCAAATGCAACATAACGGCTTGCGGTCTCGTGAGAGCCAAGAGGGAAACAGGTGCAAATCCTGTGCAGACCCGCTGCTGTATGTTCCGTTGATCACCTTACAGATGCCATTGGCGCGCAGGCGCTGAGAAGGTGTAAGGTAGTAGGAACGAGCCAGAAGACCTGCCGCAGAGCTGCGTTCAGCGTTCTCCCGCGGAATGGAGATGAACGGAATGAAGATAAAAGGATTAGTTATAATAGCGCTTGCGTTAGCAAGTTCCTTGGCCGTGCGCGCTGAGGAAGGTACCCGCCCCTCTGTCAACAAAACGGACTCCTGTCCTAAACTGGCAGAGGAGTTAAGCGATTCTATTTCCAAGTTATTCAATCTGGATGAAGTGACCGTCTCGGCCAAACGCCGCGAGGAGCCGGTTATCCCTGTGCAGAAACTCAGCGGCAGCCGGCTGGAAGGACTCTCGGCACAATCGGTAGCAGATGCAGTGAGGTATTTCTCGGGCGTGCAAATCAAAGACTACGGCGGTGTGGGCGGCCTGAAAACAATCGACGTACGGTCGTTGGGAACCAACCACTTGGGCGTCTTCTATGACGGAATCGAGATAGGTAATGCGCAAAACGGGACCGTGGACCTGGGCAAGTTCTCCATGGACAACCTGGAGGAGATAACCCTCTATAACGGCCAAAAATCCGAGATCTTCCAGCCCGCTAAGGACTTCGGCTCTGCCGGAACGCTCTACCTGCAGACCCGACGACCCAAATTCAAAAACGGCAAACGCTACAACCTGAGCGTCACGATGAAGGCAGGCTCATTCGGTCTGGCCAACCCCTCTATCCTCTACGAACAGAAGATCACGGACGATATCCATTTCTCCGCCAACGCAGAATACACGTTCGCCACGGGGCGCTACCATTTCCGTCTGCGCAAAGTGCTACCCGACGGCACCACAGCCTGGGACACTACAGCCGTGCGCGAGAACGGTGATGTGCAGGCCTGGCGCGGCGAAGCGGGTTTCTTCGGCTACCTGCCCGAGGGCAAATGGCACGTAAAGGGCTATTACTACGACAGCGAGAAAGGCATCCCGGGCGCTATCGTCAACAACGTATGGAAGAACTCGCAGCGGCAGTGGGACCGCAACGCTTTTGTACAGGGCAACTTCACCAAACGCGTCCTCAAAGCCTACGATGTGCAGGGCAACGCCAAGTACAGCAATGACATGATGCGTTACCTCAACCCCGACACGACACTCATGTACATCGACAACACCTTCATTCAGCAGGAGATTTACCTCAGCCTCGCGCAGCGCCTGGCCATAGTGGGCGCCAAGGGACTCGTGCCGCACAAGACGCTCAACTGGGACATCGCGCTCTCGGCCGACTGGCAGTGGAACTACCTGGAAGGCACCATGGTTAATTTTGTTTTCCCCGAGCGCAACACCGTACTCGTCTCCGCCGCCACGCAACTGGACTGGACCTACATCAAAGCGCAGGCCTCGGTACTGGGTACGTTTGTCTACGACAAGATCCACCAGCCCAACCGCACCACACCTTCCGCCTACGAGCAGAAACCTCAGTGGACGCCTGCCATCTTCCTCACAGCCCATCCGTACCTGCAGGACCTGTACATCCGCGCTTTTTACAAACGTATCTTCCGCATGCCCACGTTCAATGACCTGTACTATACCGACATCGGCAACATCGCCCTCAAGCCCGAGTACACCAC
>ONXE01000202.1 GCA_900321775.1 uncultured Bacteroidales bacterium | reverse complement strand
TTGTACATGACGCCGTAGGGGTTGACGACGGCGCGGAACATATCATCGCAGAATCGCCGGCCCATGTTCTCAGCGAAACACGAGCCGACGAAAAGCATCCGTTCGAAAGGCCTAATCTGCCATTCGGCGGGCGGTATGTCTATGATGGTGGACCAGGTCATTGGAAATTGAAAATTGACAATTGAAAATGGAAAATTGACAATTGAAAATGGAAAATTGAAAATTGAAAATTTATATCCTTATTTGGTGCCACCGCCGAGGGCGATGTAGAGGGCGATGAGGGCCTGCGAACCGGAGTAGAGGTTGGACGCCTCGTTGAGCTGTGCGGCCAGGAGCGACTCCTGTGCTTTCAGCACCTCCAGATAGTTGGCTTTGCCTGCGTCCATCAACTCATGCGTGCCCATATAAGCGTCCTCCAAGACCTCGACCTGACGTTTGTAGAAGAAGTCTTTGTCTTTGGCCACCTGGCAGTCAGCGAGCGCCTCGTTGACCTCGTTGCCGGCGTTGATGACAGCCTGCATGTACTGCTTCTGCACGTTCTCCTGCGACAGTTTGCTGATGCGGAGGTTAGCCCTGAGTTTGCCTTGCGCGAAGATCGGCTGCGTGATAGAAGCCAATGCCTGCATGAGCAGCGCGCCAGGGTTGACAATAGTGCTTCCGGCGGCGTTGGCCCAGCCCAGGATGCCTTGCAGCGAGATGGTGGGGTAGAACGCGGCGCGCGCGGCATTTGTGTTATAGAAGGCCTCTTCGAGCTGATGGTCCGCCAGGCGGATATCAGGACGGTTGGAGAGCAGTTCCGCCGGTACGCCCGTTCTGACACGTTCGGGCAGGGTATAGGCCTCCCAGGCGCTGCGACTGATATGCTGCGGCGTGATGAGAAGCAGTTGACACAGGGCGTTTTCGGTGCTGCGGATACCGCGTTTCACGTCCACAATCTGCGTCTTGACGTCCAGGTACGAACTCTCCATCTGGTTGACCGCGGTGGAGTAGGCTTTGCCGTTCTCCCACAGCGCGCGTTCCGTCTCCAGCGAGGCGTTCCACAACGAGTCGGTGTGGGTGAGGATTTCCAGTTCGCGGTCCAGCAGCTGGAGGTAATAGTACAGTTGCGCCACTTGGGAGACAAGGTTGGCTCGTGTGATGTCCTCCATCGCCTCGGCCTGCCATTTGACGGCTTTGGCCTTGCGAACGTTATTGGTGTTGACGGCGAAGATATCCAGGTTCCAGTCGAGTTGCAGCGGCAGACTGTAGGTCCAGCTGGCAGCACTCTTGTTGAAACTGCTGACAGCACCGTTTGGCCCGAAGCTGACAGAAGGCAGGAACCCCAGTTTGGCCGCTACGAGCGACTCTTCGGCCTGCTGAACAGAGATACGTGCCGAGAAGAGGTCGGTGTTGCGTGCCAGCGCCGAGTCGATGAGCTGCTGCAGGAGCGGGTCGGTGAAGACTTCGCGCCACGAGAGCGTAGCAATGGAACTGTCGGCGGCTGCCGCGACGATGTCTTCAGTCGTTCCGAAGGCCTCGGACGAAATCTCTTGTTGCGGGGTATATTTGTTGTAGATTCCGCAAGAAGAGAACGTGAGCGTACCCACAATCAGCAATAGGGCTACGGGTGCTGCCTTGCTGAGGTTCTGCTCGGCCTCCGCCGGTTTGACTATAGTGCCCTGAAATTTCTCATGCAAAGTCTGGAAGACGATGAAGAAAGCGGGCACAACGAACAGCAACGCGATGGTGCCGACGGTCATACCTGCCGTCACGCCCAGTGCCAGCACGCGGTTACCGTTGGCACCGGCGCCGCCCTCAATAATCAGCGGAATCATACCTGCAATCATCGTTACAACGGTCATCAGAATCGGTCGCAGACGTTCCTCGCAAGCGGCAAATGCGGCATCACGGATGCTCATGCCCTGCGCACGACGTTCCGAGGCGAACTCGGTAATCAGGATGGCTGTCTTGGCGAGCAAACCAATCAGCATGATCACACCTGTCTGCAGGTAGATATTGTTCTCCATACCCGGCAGGTGAAGCAGCGAGACGAGCCATACTCCGCCAAACGAACCCATCAGGCCGAACGGCACACTCAGCAACACGGCCCATGGTGTGAACCATGAGTTGTACAACGATGCCAGGATGAGGAAAATCAGAACGGCGCAGATGCAGTAGATGACGGCAGTGGCGTTGGAGCCGGCCGCCTCTTCCACTTCGCGGGACATGCCGCTGTATTCGAAGGTACAACTCTTGGGCATCTCCTCGCGGAACACCTCAGCGATAGCCTGATGGGCCTGACCCTCGCTATAGCCGTTGGCGGCAGTGATCATGCACGTGATATTCTGGAACAGGTTGAAGTGCTCGATACTGGCAGGTCCGACAATCTCTTTCATCGTGACAAACTCGCTGAGAGGAGCCATATCGCCGCTCTTCACTTTGACGAAGATATTGTTCAGCGACGAGGGGTCCAGACGATATTCCGGCGAAGCCGAAGCCATGATACGATAGACCTTGCCGAACTGGTTGAAGTTGCCGATATACGCGCCGCCGCAGAATGAGCCGAGCGTGCTCATCACCTCCTTCGGCGAAACGCCCGCGCGGTCGCATTGTGCGGCATCTACATCCACCTGATATTTTGGGAAACGTTCCGAATAGGACGAGACAGCCGAACTGATCTCCGGCCGTTCGGTCAACTTAGCCAGAAAATGGTCGGTCTGCGCTGCGAACTCCGACAGGTACTGTTGCTGGTGCCGTATCCCGGAATCTGCGGCATCTGGAACGGCAGGATTTGAGCCTCTTTGATGTCCATACAATCGTAGTAGAACCGCGCCATGACCAAGTCAATCAGGTGGTTCATACCCGGACGGTCGTCCCAGTTCTTCAGACGAACGACCAGGGTTGCGTAACTGGAGCCCTGACCGGAGACAAGACCGTAACCGCTGGAAACAGCATAACTCTCCAGCTCGGGGATATTCTTCACTTTCGCCTCCACTTTGCGCATCAGTTCGTCGGTCTGCTGGAGGGTATAGCCTTCAGGAGCACGCACTTCGGCGAGGAACACGCCCTGATCCTCCTGCGGAACAAGTCCCGACGGCAGTTTCTTCATGAAGAACACCAACAGCACAGCGGCACCAATCAACAGCCCCCATGAGATCCACGGATGCTGGATGTAGCGTTTCACGCCGACTTTGTATTTGTTCAGGATGGCATTGTAGCTGACGTTGTAGGCTATACGGACGTAGTAGTTG
>ONXE01000130.1 GCA_900321775.1 uncultured Bacteroidales bacterium | reverse complement strand
AGCGCCCCGGGCGGAGGAATCTGCTTGGCGGGCTACAACCTCTACGTCTGCAAGCCCAACGTCATCATCCGTCATATCCGTTTCCGTACAGGCGACATGATGACCAAGAGTTGCCCGGCACTGGATATGGAGAACACCCGCAACGTCATCATCGACCACTGTTCCTTCACATGGTCCATGGAAGAGTGCGTCACCGCCTATGACACCGACTCCACAACAATCCAATGGTCTATTATCGGCGAAGGACTCTACAACAGCAAGAATAAAAAAGGTAGTCGCGCGTACGCGACGCAATGGGGAGGCGAGCACAGCACCATGCACCATTGTCTCATCACCAATTGCCTCAACCGCACACCGCGTTTCAACGGTGTTCGCAGCGACGCCAAGATTGACCAGGGACACCACGACCACGACGCGTTTGTGGACAGCGAGTTCGCCAACAACGTCATCTACAACTGGGGCAAACCCAACTCGCTCTACGGCGGCGAGAATGACACCTCTATCAACAAGGACCAGTTCGGCAAAGCCGTGGGATATGATCATATCTACATGATTAACAACTACTTCCGGGCCGGACCGGCCACACTGGCAGCCAAACTCAGTTCGCGCTATTTCGTGCAGGGCAACAAACAGAAAGACTACGGACGTTGGCACCTGAGCGGAAACAAGTTTGAGACCGGCAACAAATTCAACTATACCACCAACAACCTCTGGACGGACGAACGCCTCCAGCAGGTCAACGACAGCAACTTCTGGGGTTTCAAGAAAGGTATGAGTTCCGGCGCTTTCTCGCTGGACGGCTTGTACGGCAACGAGAAGAACTATGGGTTGTACGTTCTCGAAGAGCAATACGCCTCTTCCGAACTCAATCTGGAGAGCGCCGACGATGCGTTTGTCTCTGTTTGCAGAGGTGCTGGAGCACAGTTGCCGCGTCTGGACGAAGAAGATGCCCGCCTGCTGAACGAAGCTGCCGGCGTCATCGACCCCGTTTTTGTAGGTCCTACAGACACGACCAAACTGGGCATCATCGACTCGCAGGACAACCTCTCCTTCAGCCGCGTGGACACGTTCCTTGTGGGTGCGGACACAATCACCTCCTACCCCTTCCTGGGTATGATAGAAGGTGACACCATCCCTCTTGACACCGACCTCGACGGCATGCCCGATGCGTGGGAAACAGCCCACAACCTCAATCCCCAAGACCCCGCAGACCGCAACCTCTGCACACTTTCTGCTCTCAATGCAGGCTATACCAACCTCGAGTTCTTCCTCAACGGAGGCGACGGCGAACTCTCCAATCCTATCCCCGAGGCTCGCCCCGTTCCCGAACCGAAAACCGCACTGCCCATGATTGACGAACAGACCGAAACGAAGGTTCTATTCGACAAAGGGGCCCTCTTTTTGCAGAAAGACAACGAGATTATCTCCCTCACCGGACAAAAAATCAAGTAAGAGATAGCTTTGCCTTTGCATCGTGAAACGTAAAAAAGGATTCATAGTACTTTGCCTTGCAGTGCTGTTGATGGCACTGGGAGAACAAGTCCGACATACTCCGCAGCAACAACACCACACCCAAGAAAACTGCTGTCTGCAGAGTTACCCTTCGTCGCGCCCATACGCAGTTGAGCAACACAACTACACTCTCATTGCACCTTCGTTCGCAACGCGACAAACATCAGTTTCACATTCACATGGTATAGTAGAAACGGCTGCCAAGCGCATGTTTCTCTCCTTGCTGCAAATCTGCTATCACACTCTACAATCAGGCATTTCCCTACCGCCTGAACAAATAGCATTCCCCTTTTCTGAATTTTGGTAAAAGGCATATAGTGTTACTATCAATTCACTGAGTATAAACCTTTTAACAAAACATAAATATGAACATAGGAGTATTCATCACAGCTATTGTGATGCTATTGGTTATGTGTTGTCCCATCTTTTTCTTCCGAAATAAAGGTAAAAAGCAAGACAAAAAAGAAGACGACAAGATTTCTAAAAACAAATAACTCAAAACAGGGGTGTGCATCCGGCACGCCCCTTTTCTTAACACCCTCCACACCCGGATTGTAACACAAAAAACTACTTTTTGGCACAAATCAGGGGCTAAAACAACTTTTTTTTGCATTTTTTAGCGTAAAAATTTGGTCATGTCAAAAAAAAGCAGTAATTTTGCAGGCTTTTTCGTGGAAAGAAGCGAACCGAGACATCTCGGAACCAAAGAATAAATAAGTATTACGAGATAATAACACCGCCCGAGAAGGGCCAAAAGAAGAAAAAAGATGAAAAGAACATTTCAACCATCGCAACGTAAAAGACGTAACAAGCACGGTTTCCGTGAAAGAATGATGACCGCTAACGGTCGCCGCGTATTGGCTGCTCGCCGCGCTAAAGGCCGCAAGAAACTGACGGTATCTGACGAAGGTCGTCACAAATATTCATTCTAAGCGCAAGACGGTCTGAAAGGCTGACTTGACTGGAAAATATTTCATCATAGGGAAAAGAGCTTCGTCTCCTTTCCCTTATTTTGCTATCGTGTCGCGTACGCATACGGGCGCGAGCGCATCCAAACAGAACGATTATGCAAGCTACAAGACAACAGAAAATCGCGCGTCTGATGCAGAAAGACCTCGGCGACATCTTTATCCGCTACGCCAAGAAGATAGGCAACAACCTGCTTATCTCCGTGAGCGAAGTACGTATCTCGCCGGACCTGAGCATCGCGCACATCTACCTGAGCATCTTCCCCTCGCAACGGGCGGAAGAGATCCTGAACAAGGTAGAGGAGGACACCCGGACTATTCGGGGCGAGTTGGGCAATCTGGAGCACAACCAGCTGCGCATCATCCCCGAACTGAACTTCCACATCGACTCCACGCTGGACCGACTGGACGCTATCGACCAACTCCTTGGCAAGTAAGTCCAACTCCTTTTATCATTCGACATTAAAAGTCCCCCTATATGGGCTTCAGAGGGTCTGACTCTTGACTTTTGAACGCAAAATAGCCTGGCGGTATCTCTTCTCCAAGAAGAGCCACAATGCCATCAACATCGTTTCGGGCGTTAGTGCCGCCGGAGTGATGGTGGCTACAGCTGCGCTTATCTGCGTCCTCTCGGTGATGAACGGCTTCACCGGCGTGGTGGAGCAGATGTTCTCCAATTTCGACCCCGAGTTGCGCATCGAAGCCCGCGAAGGTAAGTCGTTTCGTCTGGACTCCCCATCCATGCAGGCCGTTAAGGAGATGCCGGCCGTCAGGCTGTTCTCGCCTACCATCGAAGAAACGGCCTTGGTACAGTATCAGGAACACCAGGTGGCGGCAGAACTGAAGGGCGTGAGTGACCAATTCCAAACCTTGACGCATATTGACAGCATTATCCACGATGGATTCTATTCGGTGTACGA
Source organism: uncultured Bacteroidales bacterium (assembly GCA_900321775.1). Classification (GTDB taxonomy): domain Bacteria; phylum Bacteroidota; class Bacteroidia; order Bacteroidales; family Paludibacteraceae; genus Colicola. The sequence goes on along the minus strand of ONXE01000130.1, from coordinate 2,140 downwards.
CGGTGCTTTCGAGCGCTGCGTGCTGGGCCGCGGTCTGGCAGCCCGAATAGGCATCAACCCGCATTTCGTGGGCGGAATGAAAGTGTATGCGCCCAAACGCAAAGGACGCATCAACCTCATGCGGCCCGACTTGTCCCTGAACAAAGCCTCCACATTCATCGCTGGCACGTTTGCCGTGGATCAACTACAGTATGACGACCACGTCATGCTGGTCTCGCTCGACTTCGCCCGCAACCTGTTCGACTACTCCGAGAACGAGGCCACAGCCGTGGAACTGGCGCTCACTGAAGGCGCAAACACGCAGAAAGTGAAGAAACAGATTCGCGAGACACTTGGTCCGGGTTTCACGGTACTGGACCGCTACGAACAACAGGCGGACTTCTTCCGCATCTCCAAGATAGAGAAAGTGCTCACTCTGCTTCTGCTGGCATTCATCCTGCTCATCGCCACCTTTAACATCATCGGCTCGCTCTCGATGCTGATGATCGACAAACAGGAGGACAGTCGCACGCTGAGCAACCTGGGAGCAACGCCCCAAATGATACGCCGCATCTTCCTGTACGAAGGCTGGCTGATCTCGGCTCTCGGCGCTGCGGTGGGACTGGTTCTCGGACTGGTTATCTGCTTGCTGCAGGAGCATTTCGGTCTGCTGAAACTGGGCAACGGCAGCGACTACGTACTGTCGGCCTATCCCGTAGAAGTGCAAGCGCCGGACGTGCTGATAGTGGCCCTGATTGTGCTGGCTATCGGTTATCTGAGCGCCTATATACCCACCCGCCAAATAGTGAAAAAGGCATGAAACCAACCCGTTACATACTGATTGCGCTGCTATTTCTTTTGGCAGCCTGCAAGCCCAAACCTGTTCCCGTTCCCAAGGACGACGTGTTTACGTTCGGCCAAGTGACCCGTTATGGCGCGTACTACCAAGAACAGGGTATTGAGAACAATGTGTATATGCTGGACGTCTATACCTCCGGTTTGTCGCTGAACGATCAGGAGAAGATAGTAGGTTCCGGCATGAACCTCTGCTTCTCGGACGTATTCACGCTTCCCGAGGATACCAAGTTGCAGTACGGCGTAACCTACAGGGCCGACTCGACCGGCCGAGCTGACACGTTTCTGCCGGGGCAGGATTTCGAGGGAAACATCAATGGTGCCTACCTGCTGGACATCCGCGACAGCAAAGTCAGCAGTATCACGCTCTTCAAGAACGGCACGTTTGTCATGGAACAGGCGGGAGACACCACGCACATCATTTTCGAACTGGTGACCACAGAAGGCCGGCTGTACAAAGCCGTTTTCCATGCTCCGCTCACCTACAAACGCAAGTTGTGAAAGACGCTATTCTCCGCGCATATCACACCTACCTGAAGCTCGAGAAATCGCTCTCCGACAACAGCGTCGCGGCCTATGAGCAGGATCTTCAGAAACTTCGCAACTACTGCGAGGCGCACGGTTTGGACCCTGTGACCATGAGTTTCGATGACCTGCAGGCCTTTGTCTATGACACGTTCGGCGAAGCCGGGACGAACACCCGCACGCAGGCACGCATCCTCTCAGGAGTACATTCGTTTTACAAGTTCCTTCTCTACAACCATTACATCGACGCCGACCCCTCCGAGTTGCTGCAGATGCCCAAAATGGACAGGCGCATCCCGGTGGTGCTGAGCGTGGAAGAGATTGACGCAATGATTCATGCCATCGACCTAAGCCAGCCGGAGGGACAGCGCAACCGCGCTATCATCGAGATGCTGTACGGCTCCGGACTCCGTGTAAGCGAGTTGGTTGGTCTCAAACTATCAAACATGTACTTGAATGACGATTACATGCTCATCGAGGGTAAGGGCAGCAAACAGCGGCTGGTGCCCATCTCGCCGGAAGCGAAGGAACAGTTTGGCTTGTGGATGGAGGACCGTTGTCATCTGACTATTCAACCCGGGCAGGAGGACTATGCTTTCCTGAACCGCCGCGGGCACCAGCTGACGCGGGCGATGATCTTCACCATCCTTCGCCGGTTGTGCCAGAAAGCCGGCATACAAAAGACTATCTCGCCTCACACGCTGCGACACTCGTTTGCCACACACCTGCTCCAGAATGGCGCAGACCTCAGGATTATCCAGCAATTGCTGGGACACGAAGA
>ONXE01000142.1 GCA_900321775.1 uncultured Bacteroidales bacterium | reverse complement strand
GTTTGTGAGAACGGTTACAAACTGACAGCTCCTGGCTTGTTCGACTTCGACCCGGAAGCACCTATAAACGCGATGGAGTATGTGCCTGCCAAGAAATCACCGGTTCTGGTTCACCATATTGGCGAATACGCCATGAGCTGGGATTACTGGACGGGATGGGATGGTGAGAGATATACCATTTATTATTCCATCAACTATAAAAAACAACAACTTTCCTATTTGCCGGATTAAAAAGGAGGTTCATCATGAAAAAATCCACCATACTGCTGCTGAGTGCAGCCATATTACTTGCTGCTTGCGAGAATATGCCTCATGACGAGAATATGCCTCATGAAGTGAAAACTCTTACTCTTACGAGCGAAGAGCGAGTTATCAACAGCCAACAAAACGAGTTCTCCCTCGACCTTCTCAAACAAGTTAACGCCAACGAGAAGAGTTCGGAAAATGTCTTCCTCTCCCCCCTTGGAGTGGCTTTTGTCTGCGGCATGATGACCAATGGCGCAGAGGGTAACACGCTTGACCAAATCCTCTCCACTATCGGTGCCGAAGGCTACAGCGTGGACGACCTCAACGAGTACTACAAGAACATCCTTGAGAACCTGCCCTACCTCGACAAAACCACAGACATGAAAATAGCCGATGCAATCTGGGTGGATAACCAATGCCACGCCAAAAAAGATTTCATCGGAATCAACAAAATGTACTACCTCGCTGACGTTGTTAATCTCGACCTGCAAGACCAGTTGGCCCCGAAAGCCATTAACGATTGGGCCGACAAAAACACCAAAGGTCTCATCAAAGAGGTTATCAATGAGCCTTTCAGCGACGACGCACGCATGGTCCTCACCAACGCCATCTATTTCAAGGGTAATTGGCAGGTTGAGTTTAAGAAGAGTGCCACCCGCGACGAGGACTTTACTACCACCGAAGGAAAAACGGTGACTGTGAGTATGATGAATATGAACGAAAAGGTGATGGTCACTCGTGCCCCCGCATGGATTTGCTCCACAGAAGGTGGTCTGGAGTCATATGGTGCACGCATGTTACGCTTGTACTTCAAAGATAAAGCATACTGCATGGATATCATCCTACCGCGCGAGGGAGTCAGCTGTGATGAGTATCTGGCGTTGCTCAACATGCAAGCGTTGCAACTACTCGAGACAGCGCTCGGCGAGTACGATGTAGAAGTGAAACTGCCCAAGTTCACGCTCAAATACCATCGTGACCTCAATGACGACATGAAAACGCTCGGCATGACAGACGCTTTCAGCGGACAACTGGCCGACTTCTCCGGCATTGCGGAAGAGCCTTTGTACCTCTCCAAACTCTTCCAGGATTCTTTCCTCGAAATGGACGAAGCTGGTGCTAAAGCCGCAGCGGTTACAGTTGCTACGATGGATTATATGTCAGCAGAGCCTGACGTCGTTCCGCCCTTTATCGTCAACCGCCCCTTCCTCCTCTTCATCCGCGAGTGCACGTACGGAACCATCCTCTTCGCCGGCAAAATAGGCCATCCGGAGAGCAAATAAGCCTCAATTTGACCGCTTTTGTTCCCAAAAATGGCAGAAAAATGCACAAAATCAGCCAAAAAGGGCAGAAAAATGCATTTTTTCAGAGAAAAGTTTGGTCAGTTCAGAAAAAAGCAGTACCTTTGCAGTCCGTTTTGCGCGAATTGCGCCGAAATCCCCTCAACAGGGGGACGGGGCATTGTGCGGAACGGATATGTAAAACTAATTAAAACTAATTAAAAGTATTTATGGTAAATCATTATGAAACCGCTTTCATCTTGACTCCCGTTTTGTCTGAAATTCAGATGAAGGAAGCGGTTGACAAATTCGAGAAACTTCTCGTGGACAATGGCGCGACCATCAGTAACCGCGAGGAGTGGGGTTTGAAGCGTCTTGCTTACCCCATCCAAGGCAAAACGACGGGATTCTACGCCTTGCTGCAGTTTGACGCAGAACCCAGTGTTATTGCGACGCTCGAAACGGCTTATCGCCGCGATGAAAAAGTTGTACGTTTCTTGACCTTCCGTCTTGATAAGTACGCTTACGAGTACTCGCAGAAGCGTATTCACAAATCCGTTAAACCCGAAGTAACAGAGGAGGCTTAAATCATGGCAGAACAGGAAATTCGTTATCTCACTCCGCAGGTTCGTGAGAACAAAAAGAAGAAATATTGCCGTTTTAAGAAAGCCGGCATTAAGTACATCGATTACAAAGATCCTGAGTTCCTCAAGAAGTTCTTGAACGAGCAAGGCAAAATCCTTCCTCGTCGCATCACCGGTACTTCACTGAAGTTCCAGCGTCGTGTAGCTCAGGCAGTTAAGCGCGCTCGCCATTTGGCTCTGCTGCCTTACGTAACCGACTGCATGAAGTAATCAAGATTGTTGAACCCCAAAAGAAACAGAAATTATGGAAGTAATTTTGAAGACTGACGTCAAGAATCTTGGCTACAAAGACGATATTGTAAAAGTACGTGACGGCTATGGCCGCAACTATCTGATTCCTAACAAGATGGCTATCATTGCCAATGAGAGCAACCGCAAAGTTCTGGCAGAGGAGCTGAAGCAGCGCGCTCACAAGTTGGCCCAGATGCTTGCAGATGCTCAGGCATTGGCTGAGAAACTGGAGGCAACGAAGGTAACCGTGGCTGTTAAGGCTAACGAGAACGGTGCTCTGTTCGGAACCGTTACAACCGCTGAGTTGGCAGAGGCTCTTGCCAAGGCCGGACTTGAGGTAGACCGCAAGGTTATCACCATCAAGGACGCTCCGAAAGAGGTTGGCGAATACGAGGCTGAGGCTCGCCTCCACCGCGACGTGAAAGCTACTATCCACTACGAAGTTGTAGCGGAGTAAGTTTAACAATGACTACAGAGTTTAATTTGATTAAATTATGAAAGCTGGAATTCATCCTGATAACTACCGTGTAGTAGTTTTCAAAGATATGTCTGATGGTACTCAGTTCTTCAGCCGCTCTACCGCTGCTACGAAGGACACCATCGAGGTGGAAGGCAAGACCTATCCCCTGATCAAACTTGAAATCTCCAACACTTCGCACCCGTTCTATACCGGTAAGTCGAAGCTGGTGGACACCGCAGGTCGTGTGGACAAGTTCATGTCTCGCTACGGCGACCGCAAGCGCAAGTAATTGCAAAGCAAAAGGGCAGGCAGTTGTGCCGGCCCTTTTTAATTAAATATTAATTGTTAATTATTAATTATTAATTATTAATTATTAATTACTCTTATGGCCTACCATAAGAAACAGGAAACTTCCCTTCGTGTACAGCAATCAGGCACGCTGATGGACTTTCTGCTCAGCAAAATGGGCGGAATGTCCCGTACCAGCGTCAAGAACCTGTTGGCCCGCAGGGTGGTAAGACTGAACGGTGGCGTGGAAACGCGCCCCAATGTGGAGCTCCAAGAGGGAGACCAGATAGTTATTGTGCCTGAACAGGGAACGCGTACTCTCACCCACCCCAAACTGCGTATTGTCTATGAGGACGATTATCTGATTGTGGTCGAGAAAAAGGAGGGCCTGCTGACTGTGGCTGCGCATCCCGGCTCTGCCGAGACAACGGCTTTCTCTATCCTCAGGGACTACGTCCGTCGTTCCGACAAACGCAACGGCATCTATGTGGTGCATCGTCTGGACCGTGAGACCAGCGGTTTGCTGGTTTTTGCCAAGACCCAGGAGCTTCAGGAGTATATGCGTACCTATTGGCGCGAACTGGTCACAAAACGCACGTATGTGGCTGTAGTGGAGGGTAAAATGCCCAAGGACGAGGATACAATCGTCACTTGGCTCAGCGAGGACCCCAAAAGCACCATGGTTTATTCTTCGCCCGTGGATGACGGCGGAAAGAAAGCTATCACGCACTACAAAGTGGTGAAGTCCAACGAGCAGTATTCGTTGCTGGAGCTGAACCTGGAAACTGGTAGAACCAACCAGATTCGTGTGCACATGGCCTCTGTAGGTCACCCCGTGGTGAGTGACCGCAAATATGGTTCGGGCAAGATTCCACCGATAGACCGGTTAGGCCTGCATGCCCGCATTCTGGAGTTTATCCACCCTGCTAACGAGGAGACTATTCATTTTGAGACTCCTGTTCCCCGGGAGTTTCTGCACATCTTTCACGATTAGCCCACTCCGTCTGTTCGGGGGTGTTGGCTTTCGTCTGATCTACGCCGAGGAGCGACTCTTCGGCGTTTTTTTGTGCCCAGTAGTCCGGTGGTGTCGGGTCATGCGGAGGTGTGCCGTAGCAGGCGGCAAAAGTCAGTGCCACTCCGCACAGCGTGAGGGCCTTACCGACGGTCAGCAGAACCGTCTTGCGTACTGATGTCTGGAGTTTGTTCATATTCCAAATTGTTTTCAGTGTTCTTGTTCAGCGGATTCGTCATTTCCGGTTCCTGGTCGGACCAGTATTGAGGTGGCTGAGGAGGAGGTCCGGGACCGTAAGCTACGGGAAAACACCCGTCGCAGGTAATTATTACCCCGAAGAGTGCAAGCGCCTTGCCGGCAGCCTTGAGCACCACTTTGCGAAGGAGAAGTTGCGGCTTTTTCATATCTCTTAGAATCTGTAGCCTATAGAGGCAGTGAAAAACTGTGTGGGAGAGAACAGGGGATAAACATCGAAGACGAAACCTATATTTAAGATTTCCACAGCTCCGAAGAATCCGTTCTTGCCGATGCTGACACCGAAGAGTGTGGCTTCCGCTTTTAGCCAAAGGTCATCCGCGCTTGGCGGATAGTTGTAGTTGCAACCCATTGAAAAACCAATGCCTGCAGCAGCATAGAGGTTGATGTACTCTTTGTGGAGGAACGTGAAGCGCGCCATTGGCACAACGTCCATATAGAATTCACCGGTAGTGGTTTGACCAACGAAATCATGATAACCGTTATATATGGTCCAGTCTCTCCAGAAATGAACCATGTCGGTCTTCAGGCCTACACCAATGTAAGGGTTGATGCGGTACTGGTATTCCAGGAAGATATGCCCAAGCATATGACTCTTGCCACGTTGCTCGGCGACACGTCCGTCTTTCAGAATACTA
>ONXE01000009.1 GCA_900321775.1 uncultured Bacteroidales bacterium | reverse complement strand
TCCGGTGAGGAGAAAGTAGGTAACATGCAGAAGTTGAATGGTTGCATCGGCGTGAACATCAACTTTGAGTAAACTATTCATTTCCAACGTCTATGACGCAGGAAAATAAACGTAAAATACGTATGTGGGCAACCCTCTTGGCACTTGTGCTGGGAGGTGTTGTTCTCTTTGCGTTCCGCGATGAGACTCCTAAAACACAGTATTTTAAGCATCAGGGGTTTGTGTTCGGGACGTATTACAACATCCGTTATTCTGCCACGGAAAACAGAGAAGAGGCTATTCTCAAGCGCTTGGACGAATTTGATAAAAGTCTGTCAACGTTCAATCCGCATTCGACTATTTCTGTGCTTAACCAAGGTCGTGACACTGTTTGGGACGCTGATTTTACAGAGATGTATCAGTGTGCGCAGGAGATAAACCGTTTGTCTCACGGCGCCTTTGACATCACGGTTGCACCTTTGGTAAATGCTTGGGGATTTGGTTTTACGAACCGCGAAACCGTAACGCCGGAACTAATCGACTCTCTTCGCAGAGTAAAGAACGTGTTAGATGCGTCAGCTATAGCCAAAGGCCAGGCCTGTGATGTGGTGGCGCAACTGCTGAAAGAGAATGGTTCGGAGAACTATCTGGTGGATATTGGCGGAGAAGTGGTGCTGCATGGCGTTAACGACCAAGGCGAGCCGTGGAGGGTAGGGATTACGAAACCTGTGGATGACCCTACGGGCGAGAAGTCCGAGATCCAGGAAGTGATTGCTTCTACTGATTTGTGCATGGCCACTTCCGGCAACTACCGTCAGTTCTACTACGAGAACGGGTTGCGTCGTTCGCATACGATTGACCCGAGAACAGGCTATCCGGTTAATCATAACTTGCTCAGCGCCACCGTGATAGCGCCTTCTTGCATGCGTGCCGATGCGCTCGCTACAGCTTGCATGGTGCTGGGCGTCGATTCGGCTATGATGCTCGTAGAATCATTGCCGGAAACGGAGTGTTATCTGATCTACTCTCCGTCGGAAACGGATACTCTTGCAGTGATTCATACTGCAGGATTTCCGTTGTAACGGAAAAAGAATCGGCTTTGGCACATTTTTTGCTGGATTGATTTGCGTATGAAAAGAACAAAAGAAGACATAGTAGCAGACTGGTTGCCGCGTTATACGGGCAAGAGTCTGGATTCGTTCGGGGAATTTATTCTGCTGACGAATTTCAATAAGTATGTGCGCATGTTTGCGGAGATGTTCGGCGTGCAAGTGGAAGGCGAAAATGCTAACATGATATCTGCGACAGCAAACAATATCACTATCATCAACTTCGGTATGGGCTCGCCCAATGCTGCACTGATAATGGATATGCTGAGTGCTATTCATCCTCAGGCTGTACTGTTTTTGGGCAAATGCGGCGGTCTGCGGGACAAGAACAAAGTGGGGGATTTCATCCTGCCCATTGCTGCTATTCGCGGTGAGGGTACGTCGGATGATTATTTCCCGAGCGAAGTGCCTGCCTTGCCGGCTTTCCAGTTGCAGCGAACGACTTCGTCTGCCATTCGTGACTTTGCCTACGACTATTGGACAGGTACGGTCTATACGACGAACCGCCGAGTATGGGAGCATGATCTGGAGTTTTGTGATTACCTGAGAAAAACCCGTGCCCAGGCTGTGGATATGGAGACAGCTACGCTGTTTGTGGTTGGTTTTCACAACAGTATACCTACCGGTGCATTGCTGCTGGTGAGTGATATGCCGTTGCAGAAAGACGGAATCAAGACCGCAGCGGGGGATAAGATCACCACTGCGACCTATGCTGAGGACCATCTGAAGATAGGAATCAAGTCGTTGACGAGCCTGCAAACCGGCAGCCGCACCGTTAAGCACCTGAGGTTCGATTAAACTACTAATCACCGGCAACAAGAACCGTAAGATTACCGTAAGATTACCATAAGATAATGCATAGAGCTCGCTACTCTCTTGCAACCAAATGAAGACCTATGATCAAATAATGCTTGAGCTGCAGAAAAAGCAGTACTCGCCTGTTTATTTCCTGACAGGTGAGGAGCCTTATTTTATCGACAAGGTGGCTTCTAAAATTGAATCGGAAGTATTGGACGACACGTCCAAATCATTTGATCAGCAAGTTCTTTACGGTCGTGATTTGGAAGATATAGGTCAGGTGATTTCTATGGCCCAGCAGTTTCCGATGCTGGGAGAGCGCACCGTAATCATTGTTCGTGAGGCTCAGGTCTTGAAGAAATGGGAGAACTTCGAGTTGTACTGGAAGAACCCGATGCAGAGTACGGTGCTTGTCATTTGCTATAAAGGCAAGCCCAACGGCAACTTTAAGGCATTCAAAGGGTTGAGCACCACCGATTACTACATGGAGTCGGCCAAACTGCGTGATTATCAGATTAACAAGTGGATTATTGATTTGATTCGCGAGAAACGACTTCAGGTGGAGCCCAAAGTGGTGCAGATTCTGGCAGATTCGCTTGGCGCGGACATGAACCGCATTGAGAAAGAACTCGAGAAACTCGTCAGTGGTCTGCCGGAAGGAACAAAGATGATAGATGCTGCCTTGGTGGAACGCAATATCGGCATCAGCAAGGATTTCAACGGGTTTGAACTGCAGAAAGCACTGGTAGAAGGCGACGTGGTGAAAGCGAATAGGATTGTGAACTACTTTGCGGATAATCCAAAAGACCACACAATCATCAAGGAGTTACCGTTGCTGTTCCGGTTCTTCTCTAATCTGTTGATATACTTGTACTTGCCGGACAAGAGTGACCGCGTGGCAGCGCAGGCACTGGGCATATCGCCTTTTGCTGTTAGGGATTATCAGGCAGCGTCGCGGCGGTTTACGAAGATGCATGCTTTTCGCGCCATAGGATACATTCGCGAAGCCGATGCGCGCTCGAAAGGTATTGATTACCCTAACTCGAGCAACGAGGGGGATATTTGGAAAGAATTGATTTATAAGATAATGCATTGAGGATGGATTTGGGACTGCTTGCAACCTCAATAAAAACTGCTAAAACGTCCCATATTGTTTAATTTATTAAAAATAAAAACTTTATGGCTTATTTATTTACCTCGGAGTCTGTTTCAGAAGGACATCCGGACAAAGTGGCAGATCAGATTTCTGACGCTATTTTAGACAACTTTTTGGCAAACGATCCGCAAAGTCATGTGGCTTGCGAGACATTGGTTACGACTGGTCAGGTGGTGCTGGCCGGTGAGGTAACGAGTAACTGTTACATCGATGTAAATCAGATTGTCAGGAAAGTAATAGCTGACATCGGTTACACCAAATCCGAATACAAGTTCGAGGCGGAGAGTTGTGGCATTTTCACGGCCCTGCATGAGCAATCGTCGGACATCAATATGGGGGTAAGTCGGGCTGTGGCCGAGAATCAGGGTGCAGGCGATCAGGGCATGATGTTTGGCTATGCTACGGACGAAACGGACAATTTCATGCCTTTGACTCTGGACATTGCCCACACCTTAGTATATACGCTCGCGCGCATACGCAAGGAAGGCAAGCAAATGCGTTACTTGAGACCGGATTCTAAGAGTCAGGTGACGATAGAGTACGACGACGAGGGTAGGGCGCTTCGCATTGACACAATTGTGCTGAGTACCCAGCATGACCCGGATGTGACACAAGAACAGATTCGAAAAGACGTGCAGGAAATACTGATTCCGCGAGTACTTTCACGTGACAGTCGCTATGCAGAACTGTTCGGGAACAGTGACTATAAGTTGCTGGTGAATCCTACCGGACAGTTTGTGATTGGAGGTCCTCATGGCGATACGGGCTTGACCGGGCGTAAGATTATTGTGGATACGTACGGAGGCCGAGGTGCGCATGGTGGAGGTGCTTTTTCGGGTAAAGACCCGTCGAAAGTGGACCGTTCGGCCGCATATATGGCGCGGTATATGGCCAAGAACCTGGTCGCAGCAGGTGTAGCCCACGAGGCTTTGGTACAGATTAGTTACGCTATCGGTGTGGCTGAGCCTGTATCACTGAATGTGAACACCAATGGTACCGCAATGGTTAAGATGAGTGACGGAGAAATAGCCAAGAAACTGAGCGAGTTGTTCGACTTGCGTCCGTATGCCATTGAGCAGACACTTCATCTTCGCGAACCAATATACACTGAATCAGCGTCTTACGGGCATGTTGGCCGCACTCCGCAAGTGGTGGTAAAAACCTTTGTGGATGGCAACGGAAAACCCTTTACAAAGAAAGTGAAGCTGTTCTCGTGGGAAGAACTGGATCGTGTGAATGACATTAAGAAAAGCTTTGGAATTCATGAGTAAGCAGATGACAAACGCACAGAAAGGCTGGCTGTTGGCAGGTATTATTCTGCTGATAGTGCTGCTTGATCAAGCCCTGAAAATCTATATTAAGCTGAATTTCTGCCTGGGAGAGGCTGTTGAGGTGTTTCCCTGGTGGCAGATTTGTTTTATCGAAAACAACGGCATGGCTTTTGGTATCGAATGGTTTGGAAAGCTGTTCCTTACGCTGTTCCGTATAGTAGCTGTGGGCTTGTTGATATGGTACATGGTGGAACTGATTCGTAAGCATATCCGAATGGGTTATCTGGTGATGATAGCGCTGGTAACCGCCGGTGCGCTGGGAAATATCATTGACTGTATGTTTTATGGCCTGATTTTCTCAGAATCAACTATCAACGAGGCTGCCCATCTCGTTCCGTTTGGCGAAGGCTATGCGCCCTTCTTCTACGGAAAAGTGGTGGATATGCTCTATTTCCCGCTGATAACCAATTCGGCAGGAGAAGTATTGTTCTTCCGTCCGGTATTCAATCTGGCAGATTCGGCGATTACGGTGTCTGTCATTCTGATATTGTTGTTTTTCCGCAAGGACTTGAACGACACGCTAACTAACGAAAAGGAAACAAAGCAAGTTGAGGCGTAAACTCTTGATATTCATTGGCCTGGTGTTGTTGCTCGGAAGCTGTACCATTCGTCCCGAAGGCGTTCTTTCCAAACGAAAGATGCAAGCTGTGTTGTACGATTTGCATAAGACGGAGGGTATGATGCAGGCTATGGGCTACAACTATGGCCATGAATATGAGACTACGGTGTATTTCCAGAGTACGCTTGCCAAGCATCATGTGACGCAGGCGCAGTTTGACTCTTCGCTCGTTTGGTACACCGACCATCCGTTGCTCTTCAATCGTGTGTATCCGAAAGTCGTGGACCGGTTGAAATCGGAGCAAGAGATGTACGAAAAAATGAACGAAGAACTACTGGGGTTGCGTGAGAAAGCACGTCAGGCCAAGAATTCAAATGAGTGGCAGGAGTGGATTACCGAACATTGCAAACCGATGGAAATTAGTCTATGGAAAGACACGTTTTGTACCGATTTTACCCCTCCTTTCATAGAAAAAGTCACTTTTTTTGAAAAAAATGACGAAAAAACTTGCGAGAATGAAAAAAAAGTTGTACCTTTGCAGCCGATTTCTAAAAAAGGGGGTGCTATGCTCCTACGTAAACCTGATTAGAATCGAAATAATTTATTAATAACTCGCTCGGTTGTGTAGTGTAAAGATGTCTATAGGCCGGGCCTAAAAAACAAAAAAAGAAGTGAATACTTTAAGTTTGAAGACCGTTTCTGTGAGCCGCGAAGAAGCGCTGCAGCAGAAAGAATGGGTTGTCATCGACGCTGAGGGTCAGATCCTTGGTCGTATGTGCTCGAAGGTAGCTAAGCTGCTTCGCGGCAAGTACAAACCAAACTTTACCCCGAACCAGGATTGTGGTGACAACGTGATTATCATCAATGCCGCCAAAGTACAGTTGACCGGCAAGAAAATGACCGATCGTGAGTATGTACGCTACACGGGTTATCCCGGTGGTCAGCGTTTTACGACCCCTGAGCAGTTGCTCGCAAAGAGTCCTGAAGCATGGATTCGCAAAGTGGTAAAAGGCATGCTGCCTAAGAATCACCTCGGTGAACGTATTATCACCCACTTGTATGTGTTTGCGGGTGCAGAGCACAACATGCAGGCACAACAGCCCAAACAACTTGACATCAACACTATTAAATAAAAGAATCAATGGAAGTAATTAATGCACTCGGACGACGCAAAGCAGCAGTTGCACGCGTTTTCGTAAGTGAAGGTAATGGTCAGATCACTATCAACAAGCGCCCGCTTGAGCAATATTTTCCGTCTTCCATCCTTCAGTTCATCGTTAAGCAACCATTGAACAAACTCGGTGTTGCTGAGAAATACGATATCAAAGTTAATCTGGACGGTGGCGGTTTCAAAGGCCAGGCAGAGGCTCTTCGCCTTGCTATCGCTCGCGCACTTGTAAAGATTAACGAAGAGGATAAACCTGCGTTGAAGGCAGAAGGTTTCCTGACTCGTGATGCCCGTGAGGTAGAGCGTAAGAAGCCGGGTCAGCCCAAAGCACGCAAGCATTTCCAGTTCTCGAAACGTTAACATTCACTCCAAATTGTCGGGACGCCTTCGGGTTTACCCGACAATTGTTGCGAGTGGCCTAAAGAACCTGCTTATTCAGTTCTTGCGTTTCTGCCCTTTGTGCTTGGGTGGAACGTTATGGTTTCGACTCGCAATCGGGAGATTCAATAACAATCAAACAAAACAAAAAAACAAATGGCACGTACAAATTTTGAACAATTATTGGAGGCCGGCTGTCATTTTGGCCACCTCAAACGCAAATGGAATCCCGCAATGGCTCCTTACATCTTCATGGAGCGCAACGGTATCCACATCATTGACCTGAACAAGACCGTCGTTAAGATTGACGAGGCTGCTGAAGCTCTGAAGGCAATTGCCAAGAGTGGTCGCAAGATCCTGTTCGTCTCCACCAAAAAACAAGGCAAAGACGCTGTTGCTAACAAGGCACAGGAGATTGGTATGCCGTACATCACTGAGCGTTGGGCCGGTGGTATGCTCACCAACTTCCCCACCATCCGCAAGGCTGTGAAGAAGATGGGTTCCATCGACAAGATGATGAATGATGGTACATTCGACAACATCTCAAAGCGCGAGAAACTGCAGATTGTTCGTCAGCGCGAGAAACTGGAGAAGAACCTTGGTTCTATCGCCGATCTGACTCGTCTTCCATCGGCTATTTTCGTTGTGGACGTGATGAAAGAGCATATCGCAGTGAGCGAGGCGCAACGTTTGGGAATTCCTGTATTCGCTATCGTGGACACCAACAGCAATCCGAACAATATCGACTTTGTTATTCCTGCAAATGATGATGCATCCAGCTCAATCGAGGTAATCCTTGGCGCTGTTTGCGAGGCAATCAAAGAAGGTTTGGAGGAACGCAAGGTAGAGAAAGCCGACGAGAATGCAGCTGCTGCCCAGGCTGAAGGCGAGGGCGAGGCTCCCGCTCCGAAAGAGCGTCGTCAGCGCGTTCGCAAGACTAAAGCCGCAGAGGTAGAGAAAGTGGCTGAGGCAAAGCCCGAGGCAAAAGAAGAAGCTCCCGCTGAGGAGGCTGCTACCGAGGCAAAAGACGCAGAATAAGCAACCAATTAAACTTTATTACAATTATGGCTGTATCATTAGCTGATATTAAGAAACTGCGTGATATTACCGGCGCAGGTATGATGGATGTAAAGAAAGCTCTTGAAGAAGCAGGTGGTGACTTCGAGGCTGCGAAAGACCTTCTGCGCAAGCGTGGACAGGCTATCGCCGCCAAACGTTCCGACCGTGAAGCATCTGAAGGTTGCGTCCTGGCAAAAGCAGAGAATGGCTTTGCTGCAATCGTGGCTCTCAAGTGCGAGACCGACTTCGTTGCAAAGAATGCTGATTTCGTAGCATTGACCAAGAAGATTCTGGACGTTGCAATGGAGCAGAAACCTGCAGACCTTGAGGCTCTTAAGGCTCTCAAAGTGGATGGCAAGACCATTGCAGAGTTGGTTACCGAGCGCTCCGGCGTAACCGGTGAGAAGATGGAACTCTCTGACTACACCTTCTTGAAGGGCGCATGCGTGGACGCATATAACCACCTGGGCAACAAGCTTTCAACCATCGTACTCTTCGCTGAACCCGATGCTGCTCACGAAGCTGTTCACGGCGTAGCTATGCAAGTGGCTGCCATGAACCCGCTGGCTCTCGACGCAGACCATATCTCCGCTGAGGTAAAAGAGCACGAGTTGGCAGTAAACATTGAGAAGACCAAGTCTGAGGAAATTGCAAAATATGTTGAGAACGTGATCCGTAAGGCCGGAATCAACCCGAATCTGGTTGACTCGGATGATCACATCGAGAGCAATATGGCTAAGGGCTGGCTCACTGCTGAAGAAGCACAGAAAGCCCGCGACTTGAAGGTAAGCGCTGCTGCTGAGGCAGAGGCTAACCTGGAGAAACAAGCCAAGAAGATTGAGATGATCTCGCAGGGACGTCTCCAGAAGTATTTCAAGGAGAACACCCTGATGGATCAGATCTATGTAGGCAACGACGACAAGCTGCCGGTGAAGGAATTCCTCGCCAAGGCACATGCCACCTGCCTTGATTTCAAACGAATCACTCTCAATCAGGACTAATCTTCAAGATTAATAGTGAAAAGGGCAGTTGGGTTAGACCGGCTGCTCTTTTTGCTAACCAACAACTCTAACTCGCATTGATATGCAACAGAATCAACGCCTATTAGCCCTTGACGTGCTGCGTGGAATTACCATTGCAGGCATGATTACCGTGAATAATCCCGGTTCCTGGTCTCATATCTACTCGCCGCTACGACATGCTGCCTGGAATGGATGTACGCCAACCGATCTTGTCTTTCCGTTCTTTGTTTTCGTGATGGGAGTAGCTATGTACATCTCGTATCGCAAATATGACTATCAGTTGACAGCACAGACGTTTGGGAAACTGTGTTACCGACTGATAATGATTCTGTTGGTTGCTTATGGGTTGAGCCTCATAAGTCGCCTGCTGAGAGGTATTTATGCAGATGACTTTGTGGAATATATGAAAGGCTGGCTGCCGAATATGCGCATTCTGGGCGTTTTCCCGCGTTTGGGATTGGTGAGTTTCTTTGGTGGCCTGCTGTTGCTTACGTTCAAGCCTAATCGTGCACCTTGGGTGGCTGCTGTTCTAGCGGTTGCATACTGTGTCCTCATAGCGGTGACCAATTCATTTGAATTGAATTCGGAGAATATCTTGAGCCGCGTCGATTTGGCTGTACTGGGAGACAATCATATGTACCATATGACCAATGCAGAAGGCGAGCGTATAGCGTTTGATCCTGAAGGTATTCTTTCTACGATTCCCTGCATCGCCCATGCACTCCTGGGCGTGTACGCGGGTAAATTAATAATGTCCACATCCGACCTCTGGCAGAAAGTGAACAGGCTGTTTATCATGGGCTCTATTATTCTGCTAAGCGGTTTTCTGTTGGACTACGCGTTCCCGATCAACAAGGCCATGTGGTCGGCATCTTATATGTTGGTAACCTGCGGTTTGGCAAGTTTGATACTTGCACTCCTGATTTGGATAATTGACATCTGTGGCAAGAAACGCTGGAGTATGTTCTTTGAGAGTTTTGGAGCTAACCCGCTGTTTATCTACTGCTTATCCGCATTGTTTGTTTATATCTTTGGTGCCATTCGCTTTACCTACAACGAAGTGCAGTACAACGCATGGTCGTTCTGGTATAAAGAGTGTATGCAGCCTCTGTTTGGCGACAAAGGCGGATCGTTGGCTTGTGCACTCAGCCTGGTAATTATCATGTGGTGCATTGCACATCCTCTCTACAGAAAACACATTTATATCAAGATTTGACGTGGGACTCGCAGCAACCATAGGCTTTTTTGACGGCGTGCACACAGGCCATAGGTTTGTGTTGGAACGATTGCAACAGGTTGCTTCAGAAAACGGTTTAGAGTCCGCTGTTGTAGTGTTTGAAGAGCATCCGCAACAGATTCTGCGAGGCATTCGCGTTCCACTTCTTACCACCCTTAACGAACGCATAGCATTGTTGAAAAACAGCGGAGTAGATCACGTTCTTCCGTTTCGTTTTGAGGAGATTCGTCGCTTGAGTGCAGAAGCGTTTATGCATTTGTTGCGCGAAAAATATGATGTTTGCGTCCTGATTATGGGCTATGACCATCGTTTTGGCAGTGACCAACTGATGGATTTTATCGATTACGAGCAATGCGCGGCAAGGGTGGGAATCAAACTGGTCTTGTTGCCGCAGAATCCACGTAGCGATGCCTCTTCTACGACTATAAGAAAAGCGTTGGCCTCAGGAAACATTGAAAAGGCAAACCAATTGCTGGGCTATACGTATACACTGGCAGGAAAGGTGGTTCCGGGTAAACAAATAGGCAGAACAATCGGTTTCCCGACAGCCAATCTTTCTGTACCCGAAGAAAAACTGATTCCATTAGCCGGAGTCTATGTATGCAAAGTGGACGAAATGGATGCCTTGTTGAATATCGGTAATAACCCGACTACACAGGGGACAGAAGTGACGATAGAACTGCATCTCATTGATTTTGATGGTGATTTGTATGGTAAAAATCTGAGCGTCAAGTTGTTGAGATATCTTCGTCCCGAACAGAAATTTGACAATATAGAAGCGCTTCGTCAGCAGATAATGCAAGACGTAAGGGCCATTAACAATACGAAATAATCAAAAACACATAAAATATGTATTCTGACAGAATCAAATATGTCGGTTGTGATGACGCCGACTTGGACCTTTTCGAAAGTCAATATGAAGTGCCCGAAGGCATGTGCTATAACAGTTACGTACTGTTTGGCGAGAAAATAGCCATAATGGATGCCGTTGACCCGCGCAAGACGCAGGAATGGCTTACTCATGTGGCGTTGGTCCTCAATGGACGGAAACCCGATTACTTGATGGTTCATCATATGGAACCGGATCATAGTGGCTCTATCGGAGCGTTCCTTCAGGTTTATCCGGAAACAATTGTGCTTGCCGGCAAGCAGGCGTTCCAACTTATGACGCAGTTTGGGATAGAAGTGGCTAACCAGCAGATAATCAAGGAAAATGATGAAATCAGCCTGGGCGGTCTGACCCTTCGTTTCATCGCAGCCCCGATGATTCATTGGCCGGAAGTAATGATGACGTATGTGCCTGAAGAAAAAACATTGTTTTCTGCAGACGCGTTTGGCAAATTCGGCATTTATGACGCTGATCCTGACGATTGGGCATGCGAAGCTCGTCGCTACTACTTCAATATCTGCGGCAAGTACGGCCAGCCTGTCACACGTGTGCTCGAGAAAGTTGCAAAACTTGATGTTCAGACCATTGCTCCTTTGCATGGACCGGTTTTGGATGGAGAGAAACTGGCAGAAGCTGTTCGCTTGTACACTATTTGGGCTCATTACGATGTGGAAACCGAAGGTGTGCTTGTTGCGTATGCATCAATTCACGGCAACACTCGTCATGCGGCAGAAGTGTTAGCTGATATGCTTCGCAAACGCGGTTGCCCCAAAGTGGCAATTACCGACTTGACGCGCGATGATATGGGGGAAGCTATTGAAGATGCATTCCGTATGAGCAAAATGGTACTTTGCTGTGCTACCTACGACATGGATATTTTCCCGCCGATGCATCTCTTCCTTCACGAGCTTGGACTGAAATTGTACCAAAACCGTACTGTAGGAATTCTTGAGAATGGTTCGTGGGCTCCTCAAGCCGGACGCATCATCAAGGGAATGCTGGAACAGATGAAGGACATTACCATAGTAGAACCGGTTGTAACAATCAAGAGTTCACTGCACGATAGCGACCTTCCTGCACTTGAAGCGCTGGTCGATGCTATGATGAAATAAATAAGCGTCCGATTTCTCAGACGCTTATTACTCTGGTTATTACCATCTTCCGGGTGGCGGCATCATAGGACCGCTGCCCGGTTTTATTTTGCCTCCATTCTCAATCATCTCCTGCATAAACGCGCCCTTGCCTTTGGCTTTCATGTCACCCATTTTGTTCAATTTGTATGTAAACGACAGGGTGAAATAGGTCGGAAGCGTGTTAAAGCGCTGATACTGAATGTAGTTTTCGCCCACCGTTTCTACAATATTCTTCTTCTGATTCAGAATATCCTTCATATTCAGCGACAGCGTCGCATTGCTCCAGGTCTTCTCGATAGTGGCATTCCACATGATTTCGGACAGCGAACCGCTAAGGTTGTATCCCCATTTGTCATTGTAGCCGATATCTGTCGAGATTGCCCAGTTGTACGGCAAATGGAACGTAAAATCAGCCGCTACGCCCCAGTTGATGGTGTTGGTGATATTTGAGGCCTGACTATTGTTGGTTCGAGAGTATGTCAAGTCACCGCGAACACCAAAATCCACAATGTCATGTGACAGACGCAGACTCAGATTCTCTCGGACTTGCCAGTTACCGGTCTTCGATTCATCACCCAGCGACATATTGTTCGGGTCCACCGTTCCATTGGTGTGACTTACATAAGCAAGTCGCTGATTATAACCCACTTCTGTTCGTGTGAAGAAATGCAGACGATTCTTTACAACCGGTGTGTTGTACATCAGATCGGCACCCACGTCAAACGGTGTTTGTTTGGCATTGACGGTTTGTCTGTATGCCTTACCTGTGTTGTCATATATCGTGTTGTTAACCAAGGCATCCTTAGTGAAATTTGCTCTTACACCGGTAGTAAGCGACGACAGTCTATCCTGATTGTAGCGCGAATACATAGCACGAATGATATTGCGGAAGGCTGGATTCAACCCCAAATTACCTACGGTTTCTGACATTGCATTCGAGTTATCACGAACCGGTTCCATCTGGCTGACTGAAGGTTGCTGAGAGAATCCTCGATAGATAATGCGGGCAAACTCCTTTTTACCCAATTTGTACTTAAATGTCATTCTCGGTGCTACATTCCACACACTGTTGATTGTGTCAAACTTGTAGCCGTCGGCATATGTTGTGGTGCTATGTGTCTGCGTCGGATTGACACGCGCACCCACAGTCAGGTCGAATTTATCCTTCAGGAAACGGTAATTCATCTCCAAATACTCATTGAAGTAATTGTTCCTGAAAGAGTTGGAATACGTAGTATCCAATTGGGTAGAGTAGTCACCTGTAGCTTCATCGTAGTTAAACTGACGCTTGTCGCTGGTGCGGAATGTCTGCCCGAAATACAGGCTGGTTTCCAGGAAATGATTAACTCCGTATATTGGCTCGATGTAAGTAACTTTTGCGCTGTAGTTGTACGAGTTGGACAACTTCTCCTGATGCTGATTGATGGGATTTATACTGCCAAAGGCTATATTGTACGAGCCGGTCTCCGTGTCGGTCAGCCCACCTTGCATATCTACCGAAAGACTTCTGCCGCGTTTGCTTTGGAACTTGTGGCTGTAGATTAGTTGCAACTTGGCGCTTATCTCCGATGAGTGGTCGTCATTCTGCTGATTACCAAACGATAACGTATCATATACATCCTTCATAAGTGAGTCAATTGAGATGTACAGGAAATCGTTTGTTTGTCTGCTGAGCGAATGCGTATAGGAGATGTTCGGCTTGATTAACATGGTGTTCAGCGTGTCGGGCTTCCACTCAAACTCCAAACGCACACGAGTGTCCCACGCGCGAGAAGTTTTATAGGTGGAATCCGAGTTGTTGTAGGTCATTCTCTCGACATATTGCTCTTTTTCCGAATCTGTCAGAGTGTAATTTTTGTTATGGGTAAGCGAGGCATCTCCGCCAAACGTCCAGGTCGGAGATATGGCCACATTGGTGTTTATGCCCAAGTTCTCACCCCACGTAATACCGGAGTTGTTTCCCATCCTGAATCCCCGGCCACGCCCTGTACGCAACTCATTGGTATTGTTTGCCCCGGCAATGATTGTGGTCTGACTCTCGCCAATCATCAGATTCATGAACGCGTTGGCATTGTAGCGGAAATCCTCGTTAAAGAACTGCGCGGTCTTCTCTGCCGGAGTCCCTTGATAGTTGTAATGAAATAGTTTTTTCTGGTCATCACCCAACGCATCTGCACCCAGCGCACCGCTGAAATTGCCGAACATACCCTTTTTCTTATTGGCTTTAAGCGTCAGATTGATAATGCGTTCAGTGTCATCGTCTTCTATGCCGGTCAGCTTGGCCATGTCCGACTTGTCATCTATCACCTGCACCTTTTCAATCATGTCTGCAGGGATGTTCTTGGTGGCCATCTGCACGTCATCTCCGAAAAATTTCTTACCGTCAATACGTACCGCCTTCACCTCTTCGCCATTGATAGTAACCTTGCCGTCTGCATCTACTTGCACGCCGGACATCTTCTTCAGCAGATCTTCTACCATGGCGTTTTCATTCACTTTGTATGCGGAAGCGTTGTACTCCAGCGTATCTCCTCTAACAGTCATCTCTGCTGCTGTCCCGCGCACCTGAACTTCACCCAAGGTTTGTACATCCTCCTTCAGTGCTATACTTCTCAGATTTACGTCTTTACCATCCACGCGAACGGCTATTTTCTTCGGAAAATAACCTACATTCGAGACTATCAGCCCGTATGAACCATTGCGCGCTTTCAGGAAAAACGCACCATTCATATCCGTTTGTACACCATGTACCAGGGTAGAGTCCTTGCCGTCAGCAGAGTAGGAGAACAGACGAATCGTCGTCATCTCCAGCAGTTCGCCATTGGCCAAATTGACCACATGGCCTTGTATAGTATGAGTTTGGGCTGCTATTGGCATGGATACCAATAACAGTCCAAACAATGTTAGTAGCCAGTTTTTGTTCGTCATATGCGCTAAAATAATGTCGCTAAAATCGGAACAATAACCGTGCCAAAGTTCATTATGAGGTGATTACATCATGCCGCCACCCATGCCGCCTGCGGGCATTTGAGGCATCGGATGCTCCTCTTTCTTCTCAGTAATAACGCACTCGGTTGTCAGGAACATACCTGCTATCGAAGCTGCATTCTCCAATGCTACACGAGATACCTTGGCAGGATCAACCACTCCGGCTGCCAGCAGGTTCTCATATACATCCTTGCGGGCATTGTAACCGAAATCAGCTTTGCCTTCGCGTACTTTCTGTACTACTACAGCACCTTCTTTACCTGCGTTGAATACTATCTGACGAAGAGGCTCCTCGATGGCACGACGGATAATCTCAACACCCGTCTTTTCATCTTCATTATCAGCCTTTACTGCGTCCAATGCAGCCTGTGCGCGGATATATGCCACACCACCGCCGGGCACGATACCTTCTTCTATGGCCGCGCGCGTGGCACTCAATGCATCATCCACACGGTCTTTCTTCTCTTTCATCTCCACTTCCGAAGCGGCGCCTACATACAGAACAGCCACACCTCCGGACAACTTGGCCAAACGCTCCTGCAACTTCTCTTTGTCGTACTGACTCTTGGTTGCGCCAATCTGAGCCTTGATCTGAGCCGAACGCTGAGCAATAGCCTCTTTGTCACCGGCACCGTTCACAATGATAGTGTTGTCTTTATTCACAGTCACCTTCTCGGCTGTTCCAAGCATATCCAGAGTAGCTTGCTCCAACTTGATGCCACGCTCCTCGCTGATTACGGTACCACCGGTCAGGATGGCAATATCTTCCAGCATCTCTTTTCTACGGTCACCGAAGCCCGGAGCTTTCACTGCACAAATCTTCAACTGAGCGCGCAAACGGTTAACAACCAACGTGGTCAGAGCTTCCGAATCAACATCTTCGGCAATGATCAACAATGGACGACCGCTTTGTACTGCAGGTTCCAAAACAGGAAGCAACTCTTTCAGATTGCTGATCTTCTTATCGTGAATCAAGATGTACGGTTTGTCCATCTCTACTTCCATCGTCTCAGTGTTTGTAACGAAATAAGGCGAGATATAACCACGGTCAAACTGCATACCTTCTACCACATCAATGGTAGTGTCTGTGCCCTTTGCTTCCTCAATGGTAATTACGCCATTCTTTGTCACTTTCTTCATTGCATCAGCTATCAGTTTGCCGATAGTGGCATCGTTGTTGGCAGACACTGTGGCGACTTGTTCAATCTTGTCATAATCGTCACCTACAACCTCAGCTTGCTCCTTGATATTGGCAACAATAGCAGCAACGGCTTTATCTATACCGCGCTTCAGGTCCATCGGATTGGCACCGGCAGTTACGTTCTTCAGACCCACACCGATAATCGATTGTGCCAAAACGGTTGCAGTGGTGGTTCCATCACCTGCCTGATCGCCGGTCTTGCTGGCAACCTCCTTCACGAGTTGGGCACCCAGATTCTCGCTGGCTTCTTCCAACTCAACTTCTTTTGCTACGGTCACACCGTCCTTCGTGATCTGAGGAGCACCGTATTTCTTCTCAATAATCACGTTGCGACCCTTCGGACCAAGAGTCACCTTTACTGCGTTTGCCAATTTGTCCACGCCTTGCTTGAGGTTCTCACGCGCCTCAATATTGAATGTAATATCCTTTGCCATAATAATTTTCAATTTTCAACTTTCAATTTTCAATTTAAGCAATCATCCAATTATTGCGAGCACGTCGCTCTGACGCATAATCAGGTACTTCTCGCCATCCAACTCAAGCTCCGTACCTGCATACTTGCCGTACAGCACCTGGTCGCCTGTCTTCAGCACCATTTCCTCATCTTTCGTGCCTTTGCCCGCAGCAATTATCTCGCCACGAAGCGGTTTCTCTTTTGCGCTGTCAGGAATGATGATTCCTGCAACAGTCTTTTCTTCTGCGGCAGCCGGTTTTACCAAAACGCGATCTGCCAATGGTTGAATCTTTTGCATATTCTTTGTTTTTTATTAGTCTCAACATATAGGTCTTATTAGCCATATTCGCCTAATAAGCCCAACAAGCCTATTCAAACCTCGTGCCAAAGGCATCATCTCTGCCATTTTGTCAGTTCGTGGCAGTTTGAGTATTGCCTTTCTTGCCACTATAGACAAATTTGATAGGGAAGTACACCGGCGATGTCAGTAGTCCGTTACCCACGCGGATAGTAGGCTTCAGCTGGACCGTCACATCCGTTGGTTCGTTCGACACACCTACCAGGTTACGAATCACTTTTGTCACTGTAGCACGCTTGTTCGATTGCAACAGGGTCTTCATGTCCGTGTTGATTTTCAGCGGCAAATCAGCCTCTGCGCCACCCACAACCATGAATGGTTCCATACTGCTGCCTTCTGCCACTTCCACGCTGTCAAGGCTCACTTTATAGTACAAACTCTCCATAGCGGCTGTCGTCTGATTTGGGTTCATCACCTTCAGATGTATCGTGAACCCCAAAGGAGCTGGCTGATTGCCCATCAAACCCATTGCCAACTTGGCCGCGCCGGCAAAAGTGGCCAACTCTGCCGGTTTCATGTCCATGAACGTCACATCCGACATCCTGCTGTACATGTACTTGCAATCTTTCAACGCAACTGCTTGCTTCAAAACTGTGCAACCGCAGAACACGGCCGCCACTACCAATGTCAAAATAAATAATTTCTTTTTCATATCATGTGTATTTTTGTTTCATGCTAAGACGCTGCAAAGTTACTGCTTTTTTTTTAATTATGCAAGAGTAGAGCCATTTTTTCGTAATTTTTCTTGCATATGTCAGAAAAAAGCAGTACCTTTGCACCAGCAAATGGTACAACACCTTTGCAGCCCAAATACGAATAACGTTTGCTCGGCTATGGGACGGTGGAGCAGGGTAGTGACACGATTTGATTTCCACCTTCCCAACGGCCATAATTATTGACCAATGACAGAACGAGAGAAAATGTTGGCGGGCGAGATGTATGATGCCTGCAACGAGGAATTACTGGCACTTCTCAATCACACAAAAGTGCTTTGCCAGCAGTATAACAACTTGCTGCCCACTGATTTTGCCGCACGGAACACCATGCTTCGTGACATGCTTGGCCGGGCAGATGAGGACACTTTTATCAACCAGCCTTTCTTTTGCGACTATGGTACACATATCCGTGTTGGCAAACGGTTCTTCGCTAACTTCAGCTTTACAGTCCTGGACGAAGCCTATGTCACCATCGGTGATGATTGTTTTCTGGGCCCTAATGTCAATATCTATACCGCCTGCCATAGTACCAATCCTGCCGAACGCCTGACACGTCAGGAGTGGGCCAAACCCGTTACCATTGGCAACAGTGTGTGGATTGGTGGCAATGTGACCATCCTTCCGGGGGTAACTATTGGCAACAACTGCACGATAGGTGCCGGTTCTGTTGTCACACACGATATCCCCGACAACTCCATTGCTGTCGGCAACCCCGCCAAAGTCATCAAGACAATCAACTGTCAGTAGCTGTAAGCCCCGTATGACTCGTTATCGGATACATAGTTGTGAGCAGATGATGGAACTCATCGGACAACTCGGATTTCTGCCGCTTCTGGTCAGTGGCATCCCTGGCTATTCGGCTGAGGAGATGGCAGATGCAGATTGTCGTTATGTTGTCTATCCTGACGGAGGATGGGATTGGCCCTTGTGGAAATGGAAAGGGATCATCATCAACGAAAGCGACTGCGTCTATGGCAAGTTCTTCAATGGCAAGGCCGGGTTTATCAGCCGATTCTGGTGGCCACATTTCTGCAACTATCGCCGTAGTCTCTATCCTATGCCCGAGAATGGCAGTATTGAAGCCATCATCTATCAGACCCTCTGCGAGCAGGATAGTATCATCAACCGGGATTTACGTGCAGCGTGTGGTTTCAGCGGTCCTAAGATGCGTAGCAAGTTTGACGGCTATGTCACTCGCCTGCAGATGGCTACTCGCGTAGTCACAGAAGATTTCGTTTACCCGCGTGACAAGCACAACAACGAATATGGCTGGGGATGGTCCTTACTCACCACTCCCGAGCGTCTTTACGGCAAGCAGTCCTGTACTGCAGACTGCTCCCCCGAAGACTCTCTGGCCCTCATGACCCGCCACCTCCATTCCATCCTCCCGCACGCCACCGCCACCCAAATCACCAAACTGCTAAAATAGAATATAGTATGTTTAATCAAGAAATTGTTAAGAAACTTCAGATTGAAGCTGAGTTGTTTTTAAAGAATTCCAAGTTGGTGGTAAATGGTATTGAAATCTTTCCAAAGGAGATTGAGATTTACTATTACCAAAAAAAAGTATTTGAAGATGGCTCAGTTCATCGGAATGAACTTCAGTCAAATCGTCCAAATCATTTTTACGTTCATAGAAATGGATTGAACCGCGAGAGTCCTTATAAACCAAGGAATCGTGCAGGAGTTGATTTTGTTATTTCAAATCACGATAATGTGTATTATTCATACCTCTTGAGAAGTGCAGTTGTGGCGGATGGTAATCCGATAGTCGGCCCTAACAATCTTCTGAAAGCAATATCTGAAAAGAGCGGACTTTCAAATTATTCCGATTTGGAAAATACAATTGTAAAAGTTGAGCCTACGGATATGCCATACGATGTTTTGTTCTCTAAGAGAATTAATCTCGGTAAGAATGCAAATGAATATTCAGAAGAAGAGTTAAGAGGTGTCTTGTGTGATGAATCGTTTAAAATAAGCAAGTATCCCGGGAAAGAAAAGATGATTGTAGATTTTTTGTCTAAGAGAAATCGGATAGGTAGAGAGAATGCATGTAAATATGCGAAGGAGTATTTAGGCTATGTTCCTAAAGACATAAAAACTCTTTAGTTTATTATACTAACTTAAAAATTTGAGACCTTCGGGTCTCATTTTTTTTATAAATAACTCTTTCCGTTCTTTTAACTCTTTTTAACGTTAAAAAATTGGCTCTCTCAGGATTTTTCTTTACCTTTGCGGCAAAAAAAAGATAAAGTATGAATCCAACTATTATGCAACGAAAAACATTGCACAATAAACTATTAGCAATTGTGCAACCAGACAACTCATTATAAAGAAATCGGTGGCATTGACATACAAAAGTATGGCGTCCCCACGTCTCTGTTCCTTAAGGCAAATCGCTGCCAGGCACTGCTGTTCATGGATGGCGGATGGCTCGGTAACACACATCCCGCCAATGCACTCCGCATAGAAGCTATTTACGCCTTTGCCACCTCCACTTCAGTTCACGAATTAAACACCCGAATGGAACCAATCATCAGGTCCATCTTCAACTGCAATGACTAACGTTTATTTCTCTAAACACCTGACCGCATACAAATGCTG
>ONXE01000006.1 GCA_900321775.1 uncultured Bacteroidales bacterium | reverse complement strand
AATCTGCGCTATATGCGAAAGTTTAAGACGTAAAGAATGCGGCAGGATTCGCACCAAATATACCTACACAATCTTCAACTAATTTGCAAAAGAACCACCACCCAACGGAAATCCTGCTCATTGACGGCATAGTTGGAGCCGAGGGCGGTGGTGTCGTAATAGAAAACGACCGTCTTGTTTTGGTGTGTCTCGTAGTAGGCGCAGAAATCGGCAATGAGCGCAGGGATTTTCCTCTCGAACTTGGTATAAAAGGACTTGACTACATTCAGCCGTTTCCCTACAGGCTGACCAGCAACAATCCAGTTGATGTTGGCGTTGTAGTCCATACCGATGTAGAGCGGCATGTCAGGCACTACATCGCTGTCCTGTTGGACGGTGGTGGGCAGAGTGAGCAACTCGCCAGTGGCAGCGAGGTCTGCCCACATAGCGTCTAAATACTCAAAGTTCGAGGCATCGTAATAGTGCGCTTCCCTCATCGAGGAATAGAAGCCGTCCTTGGCAATGCCTATGCGTTGGCAAAGGATGGATGTTTGGAAAGTGAGCGGTGTGAGGTCGCGTTTCATCTGCTTGATGTACGTCTCACCAAGCAGTTGCAGGTTCTCAATAGAGGAATACTCTTTGTAGTACACAGCGACCGAGCGCATCTGATTGAGTTGCTTATCCAAATGCCGCAGGTGCTTGCGCAGGTACTCCGGCGGTGTCTTGCCCGCTGCTCTATCATTTTTGATGCGCTGCTTGACTTTCCAAATCTCGCAAACAGTAGCCTCAATGGTGGCGATGAGTTCCTTATCCATTTTGTCCTCATAATGCAAAAACCAAGACCCTTTCTTGGTCTGGGGCATATCCGACAAGATAAGGATGGAATGATTGAAGGAGTGCTTGCCAAAGTATGACTTGATACCACCATTGGCAGGGAGCGTTTCATCTTTCAGACGCTCGTAGTCGATGAACTTGGCTTCATCGATGAGGAGCCAAGACAGCGTGAGTGAGTTGGACGAACCCGGCCGGTCTTGGGAAATGATGATAGCGCGACTGCCATTGTAGAACGAAATTACATGCTCGTAGTCGGTAGGCTCAATGATAGCCGTCTGAAAGCCTTTCGGCGGCTTTCGGCCGACTACATAATGCACACCATTGAGAAAGCCCCAACGTTTCCAAGCCGCAAGCAGTCCCGGTATTGTGTTCGTCAAGCCATGCTTGAACGTAGGTACAACAATGCCACCTGTGCTACCCGACATTCGTTGCATATTGCGTAGCACAAAGGGCGAAGCAATGGAGTCCGTTTTTCCTGTACGACGACCTGCAACGATGACGGTGGTATTTGCACCGATGAGCTGCGTGCGGCGTTGGGGATTATTGAAATATACATCAGCCATTCGTTTCTTCGTTAGAGGGGAAATAAATCGTTTCTTCAAGGTCGGCTTCCTCGTACTCAATATCCTCGATGTCAATCGTTTCTGCGCGGTACTTGGCAAGCAGTTTGTCAATCTTCTGTTGCAGGTTCGGAATGGGTTTCAAGCCGAGGACGGTCGGATCACTGGTAGCAGTGAACGGCTGCACCACTATCATGTCGTATGGCAGCACCTGCTCGTCCTCCAGATCCACGCGGTTGTATTTTGCGTAGGACGCAGCGGCACGCTCCATGGTCTTGGTGTCCTTGCGAGCCTTTGCCATACGATAGGTTTCAAGCAACATCTCGTTGGCTCGATAGCGGTGAAAGTCTCTGCTTGCCGATGATAGCAACGGTAGCAACATCTTGACAATAGCGAGGTCTGCGTATGCCTGCGTGGTGCCTATGCCATAGCGGTCTTTCTCCTGTGCGATGAACTGCCGGTCACGGCTGTCCGGGTTGGAGATAAACCAAGAGTACATCTCGCGCAAACGCAAGACATGAGCGACCTCATCCGAAGTGTATAACTCCTTCAGCTGCTTTTCTGCTGTGAAAAGGTCGCGTTGCGCTATGTCACGGATGTTGCTTCTACTCATCGTCTTCCATATCAAGCAAGTTCTGACGGGCGTTTTCCAATGCCAAAGGCGAGCCTACACGAGCGAGGTTCATCTCCTGCTGATGGAGTGCCACCTTGGAGAGGGCTTTACCCTTGCGGTAAGCACGAGAAGCAGGGTTCGTCTGGCATTGGATGTCCTCACGTAGTGCCGTTTCATCGACCTCGATGATGAGGGCGATGTCACGTATTGGCATATAGATAGACGCAAGCTGCTCTATCTGCTGAAGTATCTCTTCTGTGTAGTCCATAAGCATTGCATTAAGCGGTTGGCGTTTCCCACTCCTCCGGATTAAAACGCAAGTCCGTATATTTGTCAATAGCTATTTCAAAGAAAGCACAAGCACAGCCGGAAAAGAAATAGCGGTCTATCTCGTGAAAGTTTATCTTTGGATCGAGATAGATAAACCGCTCCCGAAGGCGCGTTTCCTCTTGGATGAGTACCGACATAAACTGCCGGAACAGTTCCTGCATGGTGTCAAGGCAGGTTTGCCGAGCCTCCATGTCATCAACAGCACACCGCACAGCGAGAAACACTGTTTTGACGCGGCGTGTCCGGGGTGTGTTGTTGAGAGCCGTGAAGCCCTGTGAGAGGTCACTCACGCACACAAAAGCGGTGGTCGAAAGCATAGCTTGCAAGGCTTCCTCGAAGCCGTCCAGACCACTCACACGACAAAAGCGGAAGCCTTTTTCCTGCGCCAACTTGTTGCGTCGTGTCAGGTCCTCGAAAAAGGCAGAAGCGTTCCAGTTGCTGTCGTTCATTTTCGTATCTCCTTTTGCAAGTCTTGGTACTCACGCGCCATCGCATCAAGTTCAGTCAGAGCGCGGATGGTGTCCGCCTGCAGAACTTGCTCCTCTTTGGTCACATCACCCTTGGTGAGTGCGCGTATCTGATTATCCATAGCGGACTGCAGTTTGTCCGCCATGCTTGCCGTGTCGCCAAGCAGGTTGCCGTCCGTACTTGGTGCAAACAAGTAACGGAAACGGCGTTGAAAATAAGCCTTCAGCGAAGCGAACCAATAGAAAACAGAGATTGCCTCCTCGTCTGTGAGCGTGATGTCGTCCGCCTTGTAAAGGATAGCGGCCATATCACGCAACAGGTCGTTGCGCTGCGTTTGCAGATAGCCTGTATAGAGATTATCGCAATAGAGGTAGTCGGCAAACGGCACACCTGTAAGGTCGGCGGCCACTGCATTATGCTTGCCGATTTGTGCCAGGCGCAACGGCACGAGTGGCAACTCATCCAGCCAAGCAATGCGAGGCAGTTGCTCGGCAATCTGAACGGCGGTGATAGTATGAGGATTGTTCTCATACATCACGCGAAAGCCGGTGTCCTCTGCACCGAGGACTTGCAGCCCGCTGAAACGGCAAAGGCAATAGGTCTTCACCTCATCGGCGGTGTAGTTCTGCGTCATCAGGAAGAACACATAACGCAGTTGCGTCTGCGTGAGTTCCTGCCAACAGGTGGGGAGTGTCAAGTTAAGCGTAATCATAACTAAAACCAATATCCGGGTGAATCTTTCTTGTTCTCAAAAGCGTGGGGTTTGTACAGCTCTGCTGTCTGCGAGGTCTGCCACTCCGGGAAGAGTTCGCTCTTGCGGATGTAGTCCGTGAGTGCGATGAGTTGCTTGTATGGTAGCGGCTTGCCGGTAAGCAGTTGCAACTCCACAGCCTGCAAGGGCTGCACAAGGTCGGCAAAATCGGGATTGCCGATGTCAGAACGCAGTCGGGCATAGACCTCACGGGAAATGAACTTCTCTGCCAGTTCCTGCTCGATGAGGACTATCTGCGCGTGGGTCTGCTGAA
Organism: uncultured Bacteroidales bacterium; assembly: GCA_900321775.1. Classification (GTDB taxonomy): domain Bacteria; phylum Bacteroidota; class Bacteroidia; order Bacteroidales; family Paludibacteraceae; genus Colicola. The sequence goes on along the minus strand of ONXE01000006.1, from coordinate 20,105 downwards.
AGTAGTCCCATGCTTTGCCCCGATGCAGTTCACGCGGCAGCGACTGCGGCGTTTGGTAGAGCGTGGAAAGGAAGTAACGCCCTTGTGCGGTACTTCTCCACTCCGGCAGCTGCAGCAGGTCGTGCAGCAGTTGCTCGACAGCAAAATCCCGATTGCTCTCCAACGAGCTGATGAGCCTATCGACACGGTCCTTTGATGCCGGGGCGATAGTGTTGTTGCTGACTATGCCGAAACCGTTGGCAGTCAGCACAAGGTCAAGGCTCGGGACGGCTCTCAAAAACGCGTCAGTGGCAAGCACTTTGCGCGCAGTCGGAGTGCTTTCAACTACTCCGAAAATGCGAACAAACCATGCTTCAGACAGTTGCAGTTCGACCTGCATTTTGTCGTAAAGCGTCTGCTCGCCGCTGACGGTCACAAGGGCGTTGGGTATGTACTGGCGGAGTTCCGCATCATTTTGTATCATCATGGCGGTCGGGGTTTACTTGTTTGGCATCTTGGTGTTGGTCAAGCGTGGTCAGCATGACAAACGGACATTCAGGGAAAGCACCTTTCCACTGATTGATCCGGATAATCAAGCGATGAACGATAAACAGCATATCGTGGTATGGCTTTTGCAGGGCTTGGGCTATGGTGTAGAGTTCGCGCTTGTCGCTGCCGCTGTTGTTGGTCTGCGCCTTGCCCGGTACGCTCCCGACAAGGTTGGAATGTACGCGCATCGTGAAGCAGACCATGTTGATAGCCTCTTGGATATCCGTTTCCCAATCGCCACCCTCTTTGGAGTTCTCAATCTTGTTGATAACGACATCATGTTGCTCCTGTCCGTCCGGACTGACATAGAACATCGAGAACCACACCTTGCCGCTGTTCTCTGCGCCGGTGAGGAAGTTGATGATGCGCTGTTTCTCGGTGTTCACGCGCTCCTGCATCTTCTTCTTGTCCGTGATGCCTTCGGCACGGAAAATCGTTTCCCAGTATTTCTGCGCCACCTCGATATGATACTTGATAGGAGCGGCATTTCGCAACTTGGCTTCTTTGGCTACGGCAATAAGACGCTTGATGTCATACCACTTGCCCTTGAAAAGCGAGGCATAATAAGGGATGGGATAATAGCAGTAGTCCGGTGTCGGGACGCGAGTGAGGACGGCAAACTTGCGGTCTTTGGTCTTGGCTTGCAGGCGGCTTTGCAAGTCCGCAAACGGAGCGGAAACAGACAGGAGCGGAATACGCTCATAGTGTTCCGGCAAATGTTCGTTGCGCCAATCGGCAAACAGCACGCAGGGGATGTGTCCGCGTTTGTCAGCAGGCGCAAAACGGCAGTTGCACGCCTCTTTGCGGACGATACGCACAATCTTGCTCGCGTCATTGTTGAAGATGATGACCGAGACGGCGAAAGCAAAGTATTTGAAGTCCTGACAAACGCCGAGGAAATAGGAAGCGAGGTCGTTCTGAAGCAGGAAGTCCTCGATGTCCTCCTGCACCTGTGCGGTGCATTTCCCGGTGTTGTACTGCAAGCCTGCACCATAGCAGACTTCGGCATTGAACTGCTGACAAGTGGCGAGCGTTTCATCATCCTCGATCTTGCTGATGATGTCGTAGGGCATGGTATTGTCCTGCCCCCAAGGGATAAAACGCTGTCCTCCGTTGAGAACACGGCTGTCAAGTTTCGTGTCCTCACGGAATACTTTGCTGCTGTCCGGCACAAACGCCACCGAAACTTTGGCGTCAGGCAGTTGCTCTATGCTTGAAAAAGAAAAGTCCATACTCTTGCATTTTTGTTGCAAAGGTACTATGCGAGTATGGGTGCAGAAAAGACACAAAATTTGCAGGAAAAGTGCAGTAAAAGGACCAAAATCGCGAAAAAAACACGATTTCTTGCATTTTTTCGGCAAAAAATTTGCATATTTCAAAAAATTCCCATAATTTTGCAAAAATTTTAGGAAAAATGAAAGAGGATTTTATAGGCAACATCGTAAACAAGGCTATAGATGAGGCTGCACCGAAGTCGCTGCTGATGATTGCAGACTTTCCGCAATACGACCCCACCTATATCTCCAAACTGCTGTCGGCAGCTGCCGATGACGGTAGGCTTGTGCGGTTAGCCAACGGCATCTATACCAAACCTGCTCACACGCAATACGGTATGGCAATGCCAAGCATGGTACAGGTTGCTGAAGCCATTGCTGAACGAGATCATGTGCAGATACTGCCGGTTGGTGAGACTGCGGAAAACATGTTCGGTTTGAGCGAGCAAGTGCCGATGAAAGCCGTTTTCCTGACCAGCGGATCTGGTCGTCCTGTCAATATAGGCGGAAGAACCATACAATTCAAGCGCGGCGTTCCGAGACATTTTGCATACAAGGACAAGAACTTGGCAGCTTTCTGCCAGGCTCTGCGCAGTGTCGGTGTCGGCAATCTGACAGATGAGCAGATGAGCGTGGTATATGATGTAATGCGCCATTACCAAGGCAATGCAGACGCGAAAGAGGACATAATGCGGATGCCGCAAGGAATAAAAAAACTATTGTTACAAGTGCAAAATAACATTGAACATGAAATGGCTTGACTTATCCATAAACGAGCGGCAAGGTGCTCTTGATACCATAGCGAAACAACTGGAGATTGATACTCCCTCCGTTGAGAAAGACTGGTGGGTAACTGCGGTGCTACGTGCGCTGTTTCAGACATCGTTTGCCCCATACCTGTTATTCAAAGGCGGCACTTCATTGAGCAAAGGCTGGCGGTTAATCAACCGTTTCAGTGAGGATATTGACATTTCGCTTGGTCGCGAATGGTTTGCAAAGCAGGGTCACGCCTTTGCCGCCGGTGAAAACAAGTCCCAGCGCGACCGTTTGCGCAAGATGTCTCGTCAGGTAGTGCATACGCAGTTGGCGGACGAATTGAAAGAGCAATTGGAGGCATTAGGTATCACTTCTTTTGAAGTAGTACCTGTAACTACACAAATCAGCAAAGGTGTTGCCGTTCCCATTGATAGCGACAAAGACCCGACTGTGCTGCAAGTACGGTACAATACCATCATAGAGGGTTACCAACCCGATTACATACAGCCTGTGGTCAAAATCGAAGTCAGCTGTCTGTCGCTGAAAGAGCCGTTTGAGCCGCGCCCCATATCGTCATTGTTGCATGAAACCTTTGCAAATCTTGACGAAGAAACATGCTGCACCATCAATACCGTTTCACCGGAGCGGACATTTCTCGAAAAAGCGTTCCTGCTCAATGAGGAGTTTCAAAAGGCGAAACCGCGTACACAACGCATGAGCCGTCACTACTACGATTTGGAGAAACTGATGGATACGGATTTCGGAAAGAAAGCGTTGGCAAACCATGACTTGTACAACCATATCATAGAACATCGCCGGCAGTTCTATAATCTGCACTATGTGGATTATGAGAAGAACCGTTCCGCGAATATCAGTTTCTATCCTCCGCAAGAACTGATAGAGGCTTTCCGTGCCGACTATGCCAACATGACAACCGCTTTCATTTTCAAAGAAGCACCTGCCTTTGATGACTTGATGAGGCATATTTCAGAACTGCAAGAGCGATTCCATAATATGTAAAATTCCTAAATAATTTGCAAAGTTTTAGGAATTTCTATTATCAAAACATCCGATATTCTTGCAACATTTCGGATATTTGAATTGTAAAAAATCTGGCAATAAATCCAATTATTGCCATTTTTTTGTACCTACAAAAACACTTCCATACCGTTGATTTGGAAGATGCAGACATCGCGCACTTGGCGGATTTGTCCCGATGAGAGGAGTTTGATCCGGCGTGTGCCGTTGCGAAAATCATAGCGGAGCGAAATGCAGTTCCTGTAGTGCTGCACTTCGCCCTTGGCGGTGAACAGCGAAATATCCACCGGCTCGGGGTGTGCCAGTATTTCGCGCATGGTATTGATATGAATAGCGTTCATTTGATTTGAGCGTTGTATAACTCCGACAGAGGGACGGAATGGTTCTTGATGAGGTCTTCAATCTCCTCGTGCAAGGTTTTGAAGATTGCAGGGTCTGTGGTAACAACGGCACTCTCATGCCGGTTACCTCTTGTGAGGTTCTGCGAGGTGATGATGGCTACACTCATCACGGCTGACCGAATAAGAATAACCTTGCTGTGGTTGTCAGCAAGGTAGGTGTGTTCAATGACCTGCGAGAGAAACGCCCACAGGCGGAGTGTTTTCTGCGTAGCTTTGAAATCAAGCAAGAGGTGGATCGTTTCCACATTGCCTGATTTCGAGATGAAATAAAGCCTGCGCAAAAACTCCTCGGAGATTGAGAACGATGTCTGCCAAATGGTACTCTTACCTATTTGGGCAAGAGTCCATTCGACAATATCCGCCACTTGCAGCGTGTTGGTCAGATAGCACTGCGTCTGGTTAGGCTGCAAGGGTTTCAGGTAGTCCTCTATGGCTACGCCTCTTTTCATTCAGCCGTTTCTTCGCGACCATACTCATCGTATGCTTTCCAGTTGCTGTGCAGGCGTTTATCCAGTTCGATAAGTTCCTTAACGAAGGGATAGATGTCGCAGTCAGAGCAAGGCTTGGTAGCGTTGGCTATCTTACGCGCCTGCAGGTGGCACTCACGCATACGATGCAGGAGAGTCAAGTTCTCGGCATAGAGGGCTTGTATCTCCTCCGGCAGTTGGTCGTGGTCTTCGCGCTTGCCTTTCTTCCACTCCTCCGGCGGTGTCTTTGCGGACTTGCGGATAGTGTCAAGATGATGCTCCTCGGCTATCTTGGCGGCTTCTTTAGACATGCGCTCGACTTCCTCGTGCGTAACTTCCTGCAGACGCTTCGGCAGGTACTTACGCAGTTGATACTCTATCATCTTGAAGTCCTTGCGCACCATGATATTGCGGTGCATGAACTGATTGCCTGTGAGTTTGAGGACGAGTTCCGCACCCTCCTCCAATGAGCGGTCAGCAGGTTTGGTTTCGAGCCAGTCCTGCATTCTTTGGGTTAGTTTAGTATCCATGTGACAGATGGTTATTGATTCCGATGAAATAAACAGATGTCTTGCCCAGACTATCCAGCAGGTTTTTCATTGCGCAGATAGTTGAGCCTGTGGTAACAAAGTCGTCAAATACGATGATGTTCTGCTCCTTGGGTATGTTGTTGGCTGTAAACACGGCATTGATACGCTCGTGTGTCCGGGCGTGTGCGCAGTCATCATAAAAAGGAATACCGAGCCGTTTGCCGATCTCCTCCGCGATGAGCGAAGCGAAGTTGTGCGTCAGGTGTCGGCGTTTGGGAGTGGCAACGATTGCCCAAGTGCCATTGCGGAGGTTGTCACCGATAGTGTCGGTTATAAGCTCCGTGACATGGGTAGCAAAGAACGGTATCATATTGTCATCAGCCTTGATGTCAACAAGGGTACGACCTTTAACGGACTTGTTCCACACCGAGATAAAGTAAAAACCTGCCCGGTGCAAGATTTTGACCTGTTTGACAAAATCGCACCGCGCAAGTTTCTCTTTCTCCCATGCCTTGCGCTTGTCCTTCTCCTCAAACAGGTTCTTTTCTGCTTTAGGAGAAGGTGCGCTTTGGTCCAATATGGAGAGGTCAATCAAACTCATTCTTGCGAAGCGTTAGATTCCTCCGAGGATTCCGGCTCGTTGATAACCGTGCCGTCCTCCAGTTCGATCGTACCGGCGTAGAACGGAGCAGGCACCACATCACTGGCTTCGGCATTGATTGTTGTGGACGCTGTGCCGGTTGCACCCTGACCGAGGTCTTGTGCAACGGTGGACTTGGTGTCCCAGCATTCCGAGCCGATGACGCGGTACTTGCCTTTCATGTCCTCCACGAGGAACACATTGTCCGTGTTGTTGATGTAGGCTGCAGCTGCGCTTGCTTCCTCACCAACTCCCGGATGAACGGCAGTGAGTTTGTTGAGCTGTGTCTGCGAGGGCAGTTCCCCTTGGGCTTCCGAGGTGACTTGGCACTTGTCCGGCAGCACATCAATGAAATGCCACTTTTGGTCGGCAAGCAATGTGAAATTGCCTTCATAGATAGCTGCTGTAGGACGCCCAAGATTATCGGTCGGCAACTTCGGCCATTTAGCGATTGCAGACTTGGCGATGTAATAGATACGCCGCTTGATGCCGGGGTACTCCGGCGTGCCTTGGCACCATGCGAGCGACTTCTGAATGGATGTGCAGTTTCCCATATCTATCGTGTCTTTAAGCGGTTAAACAATCAGGATTGACTTGCAGCAGGGGCTGTCTTGAGTTCGATGACCTTGAGGCAGCTCTTGTCGATAGACTCGAACTGTACACCAAAGAACATCGTTGCAACATAGGTCAGCACGAACGGAGCGAAACGCTCAACCTCTATGCTCTCGATATCCGACATGTTGTCGTAACCATAGAGCATGTTCTTCTTGGTGGAGATGTGGATAAACTTGCTGTCCGTCTTGTTGGCAAGCGGCACAAGTTTCAGGCGACCTTGCGAGCCTTCCACAGCGTTCTGCTGATACTGGCTGTTATAGATTAGCCCTCCGTGGGTTCTCTGATAACTCTCGCTGTACTTGTCGTAGAAGTCCTGCGAGCAGTACATCAGCAGTTCTTGCGCACGCAGATGCGGGTCAAGATGGAAGAGGATGTCCTTGGCAACATCACAAGCGTTCTCGGTGGTGATGTCGTCCGTCAGTTTCACATAGTTCTTCGCGTCAGCGGAGATCTTACCGGCAGTGATTTCGGTCTGGGTAATGGTGTCAAAACCATTAAACAGCTCTGCGGTGGTCGTTCCGTTGTCGTTGCGCTGTGCCGACCAGATGGCGTTGTTAAGGTGGTAGGACAATGATTTGCCAATCAGTCCCAGCACCTCACGGGCGGTAGGCGTTGATGCCTGTCCGTTTCCTTTGGTCGCGCCTTGGTGCAACAGAGTGCGGTACGCGCTGTTAGGCTCAAACTCCTTGACTACAGAGCCGAGGAATGTTTCGAGCGTGCGGAACGACAGATTGAGGTCGGCGGCAGATTTTGCGTCCGGCTTGTAGGGCGCAAACTGCGCATCCAAACCGATAGTGCCGACGAACTCCTTATAGCGGACGCCCGGACGACCAGTCATGAAGTCCAGCGTCTCCTTGCAACCGAACAAGGGGAGCATAAGCAACTCCTTGCGGTACTTGTGAGCGGCTTCACGCCACTCCTCGGGAGTAAATACTAATTTTCCGTATGCCATAGTTTGTCAAAATTTATGGGTTGTCGATTAAGGAAGTTGGTTGTACAGCTCTTGCGCCTTGGCGAGGTTCTGCGCAAACTCCGCTTCCAGAGTGAGTGCAGGATTACCCGGCTGATTGATGACCTGTGCGGTCTCATCGGCGGGCTTTTGTGCCAACTGCTTTTCAAGGTCAGCGATACGGCTGTCCTTGTCCGCAATGGTCTTGGTCTGCGCGGCGATTTGGTCATTGAGAGACTTCAGATGAGCCTCCAGTGTGTCGGCTTGCCCGGCTGTCAGAGAAAGTTTCTCGTCAGTCAGCGTAAACTCTTGCTGCTGCATAGCCAATGCAACGGCAAGTAAAGGCAGTAATTTGTTCATATCGTTTGAAATTTTGGGATTGGTAACTTCAGTAGTTGTTTCCGGCTTGCGCTGGAAGAAAGAGGAAAGCATCTCGACCAACTTGTTAAAGCCCGAAGGTGTCGGAGTGGCTTTAATCTCCATATCCGGCAGCGGCAGTCCGTTGGCTTGCATAGAGGCAGCAAGATCTTCCGTGAGTACGGGAACGGAATCCTCGTGGTTGTCGGTCAGACTATCCACGAAGCCCCATTGGTGCGCCTCTGCAGCAGTGAGCCAACCGCCGGTCTTCATCAGAGCGAGCAGGTCAGCCACCGGCTTTTTGCACTTGCGAGCGTACATCTGTGCCACATTGAGGTCCATCTTTTCAAGGTCGGACTTCATCTGTGCGAGTTGGTCGATTTGCTCTTGGAGTTGGTCGGCATTGAGTGATGCCCATTGGAAAAACTCTGCCGAACACTTGTGAACGAGATACATGGCGCACTCGTCAATGGTGATGGTCTTGGCACCCATTGACGCTATAGTAGCTGCACTGGCGTTCATGCCGACAAAGTGTGCAGTTACATCGCCATGCTCACGGAAAGCGGCAGCGATAGAAAGCGCGGTAGCGAGTGAGCCACCGAGCGAATCAATCAGCACCGTCACCGGTTGGTCCTTATGCTTGGCGAGAACACGGGAAACGAGGTCAGCGTCAAAGTCTGCGCCGCCTACATAACCCCGCAAATAAAGGTCGTACTTCATGACTGAATTTAATTTTCAGTGCAAAAGTACGACCGAATATAAGTAGGAGAAAAGACTGGAAACAGGCTGCTATACCATCATTTTGCAGGGTTTGTAGCAGATGGGAGCGGACTGCTTGACCTCATAGACATACACAGCAGGTGACCCGTCCGGTGTCCCTGTCTGTTGTGTCGAAGTGATTGCGAGGTGCGGACATTCCAACTGTCCGATGAGCCACGACTGGTTGTTAGCGTCCTTTACGATCAAAGCAACCGCTTTATGGCGTGGAAGCCTCAATGCGCTGCTGAAGGTGAGGGTCAGACTTTCCGCCGAGCCGTTGCTGTCGTTGGATTGCTCAACAACACATTCAGCCGTGCCGGACAGCGGAACATCCGTTGGGCGGAGGAAAAGAGATACGGGTATGCCTGCCAATGCGCTGTAGGCAGTGTTGGCAGGAAGGTTCTCGGCAAGCAGATAACCGATGCTGACTATTCCGGGATATGATACTTGTTTCATTTGACAGGATTTGACAAGATTAGACACATTTGACAAAACCTCAAAATCTCACCATTTTGTCGATGAGTTTTTTGAAGGTTTTTTGCGACTTTTCTGTTTGTAGTATGCCATGCGCTGCCGTTGGTATATTTTGGCAATGGCGTTCCAGTTCGTTTCGTTGCACTCTATGCCGTGCGCCTCCATATACGCAAAGATTGTGTTATCCTGGCGCGACAAGGCATTTTTGAAAGTGTGCAACTCCTCCCACAGGTTCACCTGAAAACGGTTGCGTATAGCGTCCGTCAGTTTCTCCCTGCCATGCTTGCCGAGATAGTTGTAATACTGCGGGTCTTTGTCATGAAAGTACGGAATGACAAGCGCAATGTTTGCGTCCTCCGGTTCTTTCACAAATTGGGCAGGTTTCTTCTTGAGGAACATCTGCAAGATCCGGCTCTCTTGGGAGCCACGCGGAATGGTAACAGGGTCAAGCGGCTTATAGTCTCCGCTTGGCACGATGCACTCATCACGAAACTCAATCTCACGGCACTCATGCGCGTACCACTGCGCAAGATAATTAGGTAATACCAAATATAAACAAATGCGGTCTGACATACTGTAATCGCTTGAAACAGAGTGCAAAATTACAAAAAATCGAGGACTTTAGCAACTTTTGGCAGCATTATTCCAATAATTGTAGTACACTAAAAAAGCCGGTCAGTGTCAGCGATGACCTGTCCGGCAATCGGGCGTGTCCCGTGAGCCTTGCCCCTTTCGGGGCTTGGCTCTTGGGTGGGCGGTTATCGGAATATATGCCCGTCAAACTCGCTATAATCACCGCCTGTGTCAAGACTGCGCCACACTGCCGAATAGTCAATGCAGCATTGCAGCCACTGCGGCAGGTTCTTGAAATAGCCGCACTCCTCGCAAAGGTGCTCGGCAAAATCTTCGCCGCTGTCATACTTGCCTTCATACCTTTCTTCAAACTCTTCGATTGTTGCGTCCTCGTTGTAGTTGTCAAGATAAATCTCATACGCTTCCTTTTTGTCCTCATCAAGGGCGGCAAATTCGTTGATACGCTCAAATTCTTTTTCGGAGGGTAGTCCGCCCTCGTGATACCAACTTTCGGGATAGTACTCAAAATCTTGCACCATAAATTCGGGGTCGTTCTCATCGCGGTGCAACCTGCGGCAAAAATCGCAAAATTCCTCGTACTCGTCAAAGGTGGTTATATCTACCCACATACCATAAAGGCTGCCGCAATTATATTTGTGATATGTGCCCACATAAACGGCTGGCTTTGCTTGGTCATAATGTGCTGCGTGGGTTCTGATTTCGTTCTTGGTTAAGGGTTCTAAATTCGTTGTCATAGCTGTAAAATTTTGATGTTATACTTTTGTTTGTTGAGCCTTGCAGGGTGCGGAATTGCTCCGCTGCCCTGCTTGGCTTGGTTTGTTATGCTTGCGCCTTGTGGCATTGGCTGATGTCGAACAGATAGCAAAGGGGGTAATAATCATTTTGCTTTGCGGTCAGCGGTTCAACCTGCTGCGCCTGCTCGCCTTGCTCGTCCTGCTCGGTGGGTTCGGTCGGTTGTTGTTGGCGGCTCTTTGGCTTTCCCCAAAATAGGAACGCTTTTTCCCCTCTGCGGACTTGGTAGCCTTTTTCTTTCCACTGGTCAAAGGTGTTTAACTCGGTGATGTTGTTCTGCTTGGCATAATAGGCGTGCAACATTTCATTTATTGTCGGGATGTACTCGGCACCGGTCATTTCCATAAGTTCGCGCTGCGCTTGAAAATCGGCTGATATGGCACGGAGCCAATTCCGCTTTTCTTGTGCTGCCTGCTGCTTTTCGGTCATAGCCTTTTTTGCGTCCTCTATGACTTGCGCTGCCACCTCTCCTGCGGTTTGTAACTCTGCGGTTCTTACCTCTTGACCTGCTTTTACTGCGTTGATTGCCTTTTCTGCTTTTGCGCTCTTTGCGCCTTTTTTCGTTGTACTCATAGTTGTAAAAATTAAATTGTTGATATTAAAATGTTTGTTACTTGTTATCTTACCACACACGGCTGCACACCTCAAAATCTATGTACTCGTCATAAATATCTCCGTAATAGGGTTCATCGTCAAACTCTCTCGGCTCTATATCGTCCTCAATGGAGAGGTAACACTTACTTGCGGTAATGTTGGAGGAGAGATTAGATTGTTTTTCCAACTTTGCTTTTCCTGCGATGATAAGGCTCTGTGCCTCGACTGCCATCTGAAATAAATCTAACTGTTGCATATTCATTGAATTTTTTAAGTTGTTACTTGCGTATAAAGTAGTTATCGAGTTGAGTTGTTTTCCACTGCTTTCTAAAGGTAGTGGGTGCAGAAATGCAAGATTTTTGACAACAAATACTCTTTTTGTGAGCAGCAGAAAAAGGAAGATTTTTTGCAAAACCGGCGGCGTGACCTTGCATAGCCTTTGGCGGTTCGTATGCGCCCATGACTTACCTTTGCAGTGCGAAAACAATCTCAACAAAACTCGATGACGGTTCTTTAGACGGTAAACAAGTAATGACTGGCTAAAAATGAGAACGGAGAATATGTAGCAGTTAACCGCAGACTCGCAGATGACAGGCGGCACAATAGAGCCTAATCGCAGGGAAAGCGCAAGCCATAGCACAATGGCACAGGGTGCTATACCTTATTGCCGAAAAGCAAAGATGCAGAGATACGGCTGTGCCGTGTCCCTGCTTCTTGCTTGTAGGTTTAACTGAGTGATTAGAACGGAGTGGCAATCACTTGCACAAAGAAAAAGCCGTTAGTGTCCCTGCGACCTAACGGCTAATTATCAAATTTGCTGTATTACAATTTTACCACTTAACTTGCTCCGGCAGTATTGTCCCATCGGATGGATTGACACTGCCTACCGGTGCAGCATTATATTGTATGCAAAGCATAACAAGCGGAGTCGAGCCTGTATTACGAACGGCTCGTTTACCTTCTGGCGAAACGCGCACAACGGAACCCTCTTTGACAGGGATATTCCTGCCATCCACTTGATACTCTCCTTCGCCTGAAAGGAAGAAATAGAGTTCTTCGTGGTCTTTGTGAGTGTGATAAAATCCTCCCTCTGTGCCGGGAGCAAAAGTCTGAAACGAAAAGTCTGCACCGCCCGCTTTGATAGGTGCACCGCCAAATACCTTTCCGGGTATTTTGGCATCAGGACCAAGTTCAAGTACATAGTTCCCGAGTTCAGCGAAGGAACCGAAGTCAATAGCAGTGGCATTAGCAATGTCTGCTGTAAGTTTTGGTGATTTCATATCTATATTTTTTTTGAATTGTATAAAAATCGGCGCAAAATTACTAAAATTCTCTGACATAAGCAAATAAATCGTTCGCTATGCAATTAAAATGCACCATTTTCCAAAAAAAATGTAACATCGGAAAACAAAAAAGCCACCAGTGTCTTTTGACCTGACGGCTCTCATGGGCGTGTCCCGAAAGCCTTGCCCCTTTGGGTTCGGCTCTCGGTTCGGTGGTCAGCATAGCACCGCGACCGCCCAATCAATGGGTTCGCCTTGCTCCTGCAAGGCTCGGATTTGCTCCTGCTTTTTGTCTTGTTCTTTCATAGTCTAAAATACAAAATGTTCGCTGTCATACACTTTTTTATCTCCTTTGAGATATTTCCACTTGCTTGTATCTGCAAAGTTGTAGCAGATGTACTCTTTTTCTGCGGGGTCGTAATCGTCCCTAATCCAAACTTGGCTTTCTTTGGGTTCTTCAATCTCACGGAGGGTAAAATACTCTCCGTGCTTTAAGTCCTTAATCGCTTTCATAATAGTTGTTTTTATTGGTTGTTTATTATATCTTTAATCATATCAAGTTTATAGGTCAGGCGGTTTATTCTCTGCCACGCTTCATCAAGTGCGTCCTTTGTTTCTTGGTAGGCTCTTTTGTAGCGAAATGCAATATCTTGCTGCTCGTTGCGTTCCACACACATAGCGTCATAGGCTTTTTGAAATCCGCCTTTTCTTTTCCACTGACGGCAAAACTCATCTTTTGTGAGTTCGGACTGCATATATTCGGGGTGTATAACTTCGAAAAAATACTTGTTGCTTGGTTCAAAACCTGTTCTTTGTGCAAATTCATTCAATAACATATTGTCGCCCGTCCTGCCGATAGCACAGCCTTCAAGGGTTTATATTCGGTTTATTGTGCTACCTGCTTTTTAGGTAGGTTCTTTGTTGCTTTCTTCACATCTTCAAGTTGGTCACAGATAGCCACACGGCGACCTGCTCTGACTAACTTGGGAAGATAGGTATTGAGAGCGTGAAACGGAAAGCCGCAAAATAACATTTTCGAGCGTCCTCTATGCGTCAAGGTAATACCTAAAATCTTGGTTGCGTCCTGCGCGTCCTGCTGGTATGCCTCATAAAAATCACCCACACGGAAAAGCAAAAGCGCGTCGGGGTATTGTTGTTTTATATCCTTGAATTGCTTTAACAAACCGCAATCTATAACATCATCTGCGGTTACTTTCTCCACCTCGCTTGCGTCATTACTTGCGGTAATGCTGGAAGAGAGATTAGATTGTTTTTCCAACAAACCGGCTTTCTCTGCTGATGATTGGCTCTGTAGCTCATCAAATAAATCGAATAATGATAACTGTTTCATATTGCTTGAATTTTTAAGTTGTTACTTGCGTATAAAGCTGTTTTCGAGTTGAGTTGTTTTCCACTGCTTTTAGAAGGTAGCGACTGTAGAAATGCAAGATTTTGGTCGAAAAAATACTCGTTTATAGCGCAGCCATAAAAGGAAGATTTTTTAGCCAAACCCAGAGGGCTTGACCTTGCATAGCGCAGCGGTTCGTGATGGTCGCGTCTTACCTTTGCAGTGAGAAAACAATCTCAACAAACTCGGAAACAAAATGCTTTTGCGCAGAACGAGTAACGACTGGCTGAAAATCAAGGATGCCAATATGTTGCAGTTATACCGAATTATCGTTTGATGAGTAGCAGATAAGCCAATAAGCAGAGAAAGCCCAATATCCGCGTTAGGGATAGTAAGGGAGCGCAGCTGTGTGAGATGTACTGCAACATTGCAAATGACCAGCGGGAGTCTGCAACGTGGAAGATCATCGAGGACGGACACCCCTGCATAGCCCGACCTGTAAGGTAACGCCCAAAAGAAAAAAGTTTCCCTCATATATGTCATAGTTTCCCTGATACAGGTTCTACAAGTGTCGCTTAATCGTAAAACGCTATAAACAAACATATTATATTTTCTACAAATAACAAATAATGTAGAAATTATAGAACAATGTAGAAAAACAGTGTTTTCGCAAGCGGTTTGTAGAACTTTGTAGAAAAATGTGGAACGGCGTAGAAAACGCAAGACGCTTGTTTTCAGTATGTAGAATGTGTAGAATTTGTAGAATGGTATTTCTTGGAATGACATTATGCGTATTCGCAACAAAAAGTGCGCGACTCTCACGAGCAGCGCACCACACAAATTGGGAAATAAAGACCGAAAATGACTACTATTCATAGTCAATTTCCGTCTGTTCCGGTTCAACTTTCTTGGCTTCTTCCTCATCCGTTTCCTCGGGAATATCAGAATTGATGTTGGCAGTAGAGACATCGAGATTGATGCCATACTGCTCTTTTACCATAGCATAATCAAAGCAATAGGCTTGGTCAACGGTCGTCTGGTCAACCTGTGTTGTATATCCGTTAACCGTTTCCATGGTTGTAACCTGCCGTCCCTGCACAATATACTTGAAGCGGACTGATTTCTTCTTTCCAAGGTAAGCAGGAGAGTTCTCCAGATAATACGCAAGCGAAGTCTTTGGCAGAAGCGTTTCGCCAATCTTCTTTGCGTGGAGTTGGTACAGTTCAAAGATACGCTTGTATTTGAGCAGTAGCACGACCTTTGGAGTAGCATACTCCTGCGCCACTGTTCCCTCCTCGACTTTAAGCTTTGTGAAATGCTCAATGCGATAGTCCGCTCCAAGGTTGATTTGCCCGTCCTGATGCAGATAATCGACAATATCCCAAAATACGGAAATCTCGTTATTCTGCTTAAGTTCCTTATTCTGCTCGATGATACCTGTAACAGCGACCTTGCAGATGTCGAAATAATCAAAGGGCAAATCCAACTTGCTTTGCAGGCAGGCATAGGCAGCGGTCGGGATAATCCAGTTCTTCAATATGCGGTCTTCGATGACCGTGTCACCGAGAGCCTCCTGAATATCCCGGCTGGTACGAGTGTACGCCTCTTTGAAGTTAGCCTCAAAGAAAGTACGGAAGCCGAGCAGTTGCAAAGTCAGATGGGTACAACCCAACTTGCGCATGTCAACGAGCAGATTGAACTTGGTTTTGGCTTCGGCGGTAAACTCTGACTTGTTATAGCGCAAAAAGATGAAGCGTGAAAACAAGGCAATATCGGCGGTGGCCATCTCCTGTCCGGAGAGGATAATGCCGCTATCGACACGAGTGACCTCGCGTTTCTTGTCCTTATCCATATTCATCCGGTTACGACCAGCACCGTCCCACAGACCTTTCAGAAACTCACGCTTGTCTATATCGATCGTGTTCTTGAACTCATCGATGTGGACGAGAGCATTGGCGCACTGTGCCACAGCGTCTGCCAATGCCGGTAGCGTAGAGGTTTGTATGTTGGGCGGTGTGTTCTCAATGATAAAGAAGGACATGAGCGAGTGTCCGAGTTCGGATTTACCGGAGCCTTTAGGACCAAACAGGTTCAAGATAGGGAAGGACTTTGATTGTGCGGTAACAACATCCCGAAAGAGGGTTGCCAACAAGAAACATATTCCAATCTTCGCATTGTCGCCAAACACCTCAATGAGTCGTTCGCAATACTTGCGCAGAGTGATCGCGCTCCAGTTATTGTGAACAAAGCTGCGTTCAAACTGATAAAGTTGCGCATCATCTTTGTATATGGACGAGAAAGCAGGCAGATAATAGTTGCCTTTCTCTCCCAAACGAGCGATGCCAAAGTTGTCAACCGGTTGCCACTTGTTTTCATTGAAAACACCGTTTCCAAAGGCAAAGAAGCCTTTTTTCTGCCAACCGAGTTGTGTAATCAGCTCTGCCGTTTCGGTGGTCTGATAAAGATAGAGTTTAAGCCGAGTAAGCTGCTCCTCTTTTGCCAGCCAAACATAGTTGCCAAGGCTCTCCACCTTTTGTTTGAACTTTGTGAGTGAGACAAGATCTTCCTGCTTAAACTCTATGATTGCTTTCTGTCCGTGTTCGTTCTCTATTTCAAACAGACGCAAAGCGGATTGGTTATCTTTGATATGAAACAGAGGATGCAGCACAAAATTAGACCATCGTATAGGCTTGCCATTCGCACTAATGGCAATATAGGTATGGCTTTTCTCTTGAAAACCATACTGCTCAAACAGGTCAAGGTGCAGGGTGTTGCTTTCCTCTTTGAGCGATTCGGTGCTTTGTCGGCGTTTGGCTTCAGTAACAGCCTTGCGCCACATTCCTTTTCCTTTGATGACCTCGTGCAGGAGATTGATATATCGGTCAATCTCATGTTCCTGCTGCACAAATGCCAATAGGCTCGCAACATCCTCAACCGGTGTGCTGCCTGTGTTGAACATCTGCGGATAGTTCACGCGTTTCTTGGCATACCAGACAATAAACTCCTGTTGTTCGAGGTCGTCAAAGTTTTTCTTAATCTTGAAGAAAGAGCCTGCATCCTGTTTTTTGTTTTGGTCGCCCAATGGGATTTCCTTGACAAAGACAGTAAATCCCTTCCGCCAAGCCCGCTCCCCGGCTTCCAGCACTTTTTCGATGCCGGTGCCGTATGCCTTGCCGTCCTTTGGAGTGTCAGCATCAGGCACGAAAATCAGTGTGTTGGAATACCGCTTGAGAATGGCGAAATGGTCATCTGACCACTGACTGCCCAAACAAGCAACGGCTTGCGGTACATTTATGAGCTGAAGGCGCATAACATCGGGCGCACCTTCCACAAGAACAAAATTACCGGCTTTCGAGGCTGCGTTCCAAGCAACATCAATGCCGAATATACACTGGTCTTTCTTATATATTTCCGAGGTCTTGGAATTGATATACTTGGGTGTGCTGTCATCCTTATTATTTAATGCGCGCGCGGTATATCCTATTATCTTTTGATATTTATTCCG
Organism: uncultured Bacteroidales bacterium; assembly: GCA_900321775.1. GTDB lineage: Bacteria > Bacteroidota > Bacteroidia > Bacteroidales > Paludibacteraceae > Colicola. Next base: position 3,201 of record ONXE01000006.1, on the reverse strand, counting down.
GATTGGTATCATCAACCGCTCATGGAAGAAATCATGTTCGCGGTTGTTCTTGTTAGAAGTGGTAACCAATCCGACCTCTCTCATCAGTTCAATCGAGCAGGCATGAGATTTGGCATAGTTAATCAAACCTTGCCAATCAGAATTGGCATAACCAATGCCCATGTCTCTGACAAAATCTTTATCCCAACGCTCGCAGGCGTATTCCAGCGCGGCTTTGGCTTTCGGATCATCGGAATAAAGATTGTGTTCGTAGTATTTCTGAACAACGGAATACAGCGTCAACAAGGCTTCCTTTTTGAGGGCTTGCTGACGCTGCTCCGTTGTGGGTTCATCAGCCTCCTCGATTTGAACGCCATATTTGTTTGCCAGTTTCCGTACAGCCGTATCAAAATTCAATCCCTCTTTTTTCATTACAAACGAAATGGCATCACCTCCTTCGTCACATGCGCCAAAGCAGTGCCAGGAGTTTCTGTTTACATTGACAAAGAAAGAGGGGGTTTTCTCCTCATGGAACGGGCAGCAGCAACGAAGATTACTGCCGCTGCGTTGTAAATTACAATACTCACTGACTACGGACACTATATCGGCTCGTAGTCTAACCTTATCTATAACTTCGCGTGCAATCATGGAGGCACAATATCAGTGGCTACCAAGGAAACTCCACGGGATAGCCGTGTTCAATGAGATACTTCCGTGTGGCTGCCTCCGCTATTTCTTCGCAAGATAGTCCAGTAGTGGGAGTGTCCTCCTTGATGTGCACCTCGACAACACTGCAAACAAGATAGCTGCCAATAGATGTGTAGAAACTCGTTTGTCTGACAAACCCGTCTGCTGAAAGCAGGGTGTTCTTGTCGATGTAGTCGCAAAACTCAAACACTTCCTTGTCGGGTATGCCAATGACAATGAAACATGACTTGTAGTCCATTTCCTCTTGGTCATAAGGAGAGGAAAACACAAAGTAATTCGGTCTTTTTTCCATAGTTGTGTGCTTTTAAGAGGGGATATACTTGGCAAGTATCTTCATGAGGTCTCTATCCTCATTAGGACGCAAATGCCCGAAATTGATTTTGTTGTAGAATGTCTGTTCACTCCAACTGAAGTGTGCCATACAATCTTCCTTAAATGTCCGGCAGTCTCGCCGAGACATCTTTTGATACTGTTGAAGAAAATAATTAACTTTTGCCATAATACAAATTTTTTAATCTGTGAATGAATGATGTTAGACTACTTTCTTCAAAACACATTTTTATAGCCATAACTTGAAGCAATTTTATTTATTATGATTTTTCTTTCATCTCTTGGAATGGCAACACCTCTGACCCATTTGCTGTAGGTCATAGAGGAGACTCCGCATAGGGTGATGACCGCTTTTCGTATCACTTTTGCGTCTTTTGCCTTAACATTCCCCACAAAATGAGGGAAATTTTGCATTTTTTTCTCGATTTTCTTGCACATATCAAAAAAAAAGTTTACCTTTGCAAACCAAAACGGGTGCAAAGTTACTCATTTTTAGCCTCTTTTGCAAGAAAATGACCGGCAAAGGGGGCATTATTCTAATAATTTTAGAACCCTAAAATTTTTGGAATACACTCAAAAAAATAGAGTACCCTAAAATTATTTTAGTGTTGATATACACGCAAAAAATATGCCCTACGGGGTAGGACATATAGAATAGAGTAAAAGGAAAATCAACCTAAAACAAAAGGATTGCAGTAATGTCCGCAGTAAAGGCACGAGGCTCGAAAACGCTTTTTTTTAAGGCGGACAAACGGGTCAGAATCGGGTCAAAAGAAATTGAACATTGAAATAAATTTCTATTATTAACAGCATTTGTTGTTTGTTGTAGAAATTAGGCTAAAGAAAATTATAAAAGCTATTCCACAAGGGCAAGGCTCAAAGCCGATGAGACAAATAGCGCCGGTTCGAGTCCGGCCAGTGGCTCAAAAGAGAAAAATCGGCGGTTCGAGTCCGCCCAGTGGCTCAAAAGAAAACCTCATCCGTTTGGGTGAGGCTTTCTCGTTATTTGGCATGACACTCCAACCGTAACATTACCGTAACGTTACCGTAACATTACCATAAGATAACCATAAGATGACCATAACATTACCGTAAGATAATGAGACCCCCTTATAAGTGTGGGTACACATGTTTCCACACGGCGTTGAGTTGTGCCTCTCGGTCAGAGCAGATGGTCGTCATCGCCACTACAGCGTTCTTGTCGGGCAACACAATGGAATATTGGCCCCACATTCCGTCTGCACGTACGGATCCGGGTATATGGCAAGCCCAGGACTGGTAGCAATAACCTGATTTCCAGTCGCTCAGCTGGTTCCCATCTGTTCTCGGGTCGCTGTTCAGCACATCGGAGTATTGGATAATCTTCACTGTCATAGCCTTGTCAAACCACGCACTATCCAGCAGTTGCGCGCCTTCCCAATTACCTTTCTGCAGCATAAACAACCCCAGCTTGGCCAATGTCTCAGTGGTAACATGCATTCCCCAGGCACCGGTGTTGAAACCGCGTGAATCCACCTCGTAGCACAATGTGTCTACGCCCAGCGGCGTCAGCAGTTTCTCGCGTAGATAAGCCTCAAGTGTCTTACCCGTCAGCTTCTGTACTACTACACCCGCCAGATAAGTGTCCATGTTGTTGTATCGCCAGTGAGTGCCCGGTTCGTGGGTAAAAGGTGATGTCAGACAAGCCTGAACTGGGTCGAACTGCTCGCCTCCTTTGATACGGTTGGTGATGATATCTGCCTTCCAGCCCGAACTCATCTTCAGCAGGTGGTCCAGCGTCATCTTCTCCATGTACGGATCCAGTGTTTTCGGCAATTCGTCCTGCAGATAGCGCACAACCGGTGTGTCCAGACTTAGCAGACCGTCTTGCAGCGCAAAACCGACAGCTGTAGCGGTAAAAGTCTTGGTGGCTGACCACATAATGTGCAACTCGGAGGCGTTGTGCCCCATTCCGTAGCGCTCATAGATAATCTTGCCGTCTTGTATTACCATCAGGCTGTGCAGATTACAACCAGGAATAGCGTTAACTTCATAGAAAACGCTATCAAATGCTTGGGTAAACTCGGCGTTCAATTCGCGCGGAATCGGTTTGTACGCACTTTGTTCGTCAGAAGAGGCTGTTGTGCTGCATGCCGTCAGTAGCACCGCCAGAGCCAGTAGAATAGGGGAGTGTTTCATATCTTT
>ONXE01000205.1 GCA_900321775.1 uncultured Bacteroidales bacterium | reverse complement strand
TCGAAAGTGTCGTTCTCGCTGGAAGTGCCTAACCCTCAGGACTATCCGCTGGAGTACCTGTGGACGTTCCCTGCCGGCACGACTAATGCCGCCGGTGACCCGATTTCGACTAGCACCAACCGTCTTCCGGGCGAGTTGATCTTCACGAACGTGGGTTCGCAGACCGTGAAACTGCAGGTGACGATGAACGGCCGCAAGCTGGAGGAAGGTACGGCTAACGTGCAGGTGGGCTTCAATCAGGAAGTGCCGACGCTGTACTACGCCGTGCAGGGCGGTCATATCATGGCGCTGAAGCTGGTGCCTGATGCAGACAAGCCTGCGGGTATGGTGATTTCGCCGTTCGACCTGGGCATTTCGTCAGGTCAGCACCCGTTCAACCTGCTGTTTAAAGACTCTTCGTTGTACGTACTGGATTGCGGCAAGCAGTTCTACTACGTGAACGATGAGGACGGCGTAATGGGTGACGGCAAGATCTCTGTCATCAGCAAGGACGGCTCGAAGGTGGAGACGATGATCTCCAACGCCGGTCAGGCTGCGTTTGACGATCCGTTCTACGGCTGCATCGAGGATGATATTCTCTACTTTGCCAACCGTAACACGGGTATTATTCCGGTGCCTCTCAACACGCGTAATGCGATGTATTCTTCGTCGGCTTTCCCATACTATGTGCAGCACAACTACATGGGCTACTACAACAACGGCTGGAGCTTTGGTGCTATCGGCGGTTGCTTTGGCAAGGTGAACGGAATCTGGCATTGGACCAAGTTCTTCAACGGCTACGGTATCTTCCGCTTTGCGGACAGCGACATCCTGTCTTCTCCTATAGCGCAGGGTGATGACACGAACGTGCCCAAGGCCGGTATTGCCCTGAACGGTATGCACCCCAAGTCGTATGCGTACGACAAGGCTCATGACCGTTATTTCTTCACCGTATGGGACGAAGGCTACGGCGGCTTCTATGTGTGCACTATGGCTCAGTTGGACGAGATTGGTTCCACCAAGTCGAACCTGAACCCCTACAAGATCATGCACGAGAACGGAATGGGCTTCGAGCCTAATATCTCCGGATCGCCTGCTTCGGCTGAGGGTACCGTTTCCGAGCCTGTGGCTATCTGCCAATTGGCGCTGGACGAGAACACGGGCTGCGTGTACTTCGGCTTCCGCAAGGCCCCCAACGATGCCACTTCTGCTCCTACGGGTCTGTACCGCTACAATCCTGAGACGAACAAGATAGAAACTGTCATCGAAGGTCCGGCTATCTACGGCTTGGTAGTTAATCCGACGAAATCGAAGCTGTTCTGATGAAAAGAACGTTCTTACATATTACGCTACTGTTGCTACTTCTGCCGTTTGTGTTGCAGGCTCAGCCCAAGCGTGAGTTTCGCGCGTCATGGCTGACCACGGTGTGGGCTATTGATTGGCCCAAGTCGTGGGGCGATGTAAGCAAAGGTCAGGAACAGCAGCAGGAACTGCGCGCCATAGTCGATTCGCTGGCTGTAGCCAACATGAACGCGGTGTTCTTTCAGGTTCGCGGCTTCTGCGACGCTATGTATAACTCGTCCTATGAGCCCTGGAGCAAGTACCTGACAGGAACGCGTGGCGGTGCGCCTACGTATGACCCGCTGGCCGTGCTGGTGGAATATGCACACAGCAAGGGCATCGAGGTACATGCGTGGATGAACCCTTACCGCTACAGTTCTTCGGAAGAGACCTATGGTCGTCTGCCGGAAGACTATGCGAACACCCATCCCGAATGGCTTGTCAACTGCGGCGGCTTATATATTCTTAACCCCTGTTTGCCGGAGGTGAAGACGCGCATAGCTGCCGTAGTGGCCGATGTGGTGGAGCATTATGACATAGACGGTGTCATCTTTGACGACTATTTCTACCAGACAAACTATCAGAACTCCTACGAAGACGCCTATTATCAGGCTACAGGTGCGGGAATGAGTCGTGCCGATTGGCGTCGCGCCCAGGTGAACGAAATGGTACGTATGGTACGCGATACCATCCGTGCCGTCAAGCCGTATGTGCACTTCGGCATCGGCCCTGCGGGTATAGCAGGCAAGGCCAACACCTCGGCTCCGGTCTATGGCGTGGAGCCGTGTCCCGTAGGCTCGGACTGGCAGTACAACGGTATCTATTCCGACCCCTTGGCATGGTACGACCAGAAGACTATCGACTACATGGCTCCGCAGTGCTACTGGCCTATCGGTTCGGGTAACGACTACGACGTGCTCTCCAACTGGTGGAGCAAGATGGCGTCACATTTCGGCCGCCACGTGTATATCTCCCAGTCGTTAGGCGACAAGGGTAGCAGTGCTACCATACAGGAGGAGATGGGCAAACAGATGCAGTTGGACCGCGACTACGACCGCGTTGGCGCGCCCGGCAGTTGCTGGTACTCGCTGACAACGGTGCTGAACAACCGAAATTACTTCCGCTATTTCCGCAACAATATCAGCAAACAGCCGGCAGTAGTGCCGCAGATGTGGTGGCTCAAGCAGGACGCGACCCTCTTTGTGAGCAATATCCGTTATGAGATGGTCGGAAACAAATTCAAGTTGGTGTGGGACACTCCGGACGATAATCTCCGCTATGTGGTGTATCGCATCCCGCTGGATTCGGTCAATGCCGCAGGTATCTTTGCCCGTGGCGAGTATGTGCGCGCTGTCGTCTATACCAACTCGTACGAGATCTCGATGGACGAAGGCAATGTGCGTTTCGCCGTGAGTGTGCTGGACCGCTACGGAAACGAGTATCCGGC